>JAGOGG010000093.1 GCA_017996795.1 Sediminibacterium sp.
AATGTTGAAATGCTAAAATAGTAGTAGGAACTAAAACAGCAGCCTGCTTTCCATCTACCACCGATTTGAATGCAGCCCTGATGGCAATTTCGGTTTTTCCAAACCCCACATCTCCACAAACCAATCTATCCATGGGCGCTTCTTGCTCCATATCTTTTTTTACATCTGCAGTGGCTTTGCTTTGATCGGGTGTGTCTTCATAAATAAATGATGCTTCTAACTCGGTTTGCATATAATTATCCGGAGCATGCGCAAATCCTTTCTGAGCCTTTCTTTGAGCGTATAACTTAATTAAATCAAAAGCGATTTCTTTTACTTTGGCTTTTGTTTTTTCTTTTAGTCTATTCCAAACATCACTTCCTAATTTATTTACTTTTGGAACTGTACCTTCTTTGCCTGTGTATTTAGAAATTTTATGCAGCGAATTAATATTGACATATAAAATATCGCTGTCTTTATAAATGATCCTTACCGCTTCTTGAATTTTTCCATTCACTTCCAGTTTTTGTAATCCACTATATGTTCCAACACCATGATCAATATGGGTCACATAGTCGCCGGGTTGTAGATCTCGCAAAGTTTTTAAAGTAAGCGCTTTGTTTTTGTTATAAGCTTGCTTCACTTTGTATTTGTGGTACCGTTGAAATATTTGGTGATCGGTATAACAAACCAATTTTAATTGATGATCTATAAATCCTTCATGAATACTGGTTCCAATTGGCGTAAACTGAATTTCAGTGTTTAAATCGGTAAAAATGGTATTGAGCCTTTCCAGTTGTTTTACCTGTTCAGCAAAAATGTAAATGCTGTATTGCGCTCCTTCTAACGCTTTAAGATCTTTAATTAGCAAATCAAATTGCCGATTAAATGCGGGCTGTGGCTTCACTAAAAACTCCAACTCAAATGTTGAAAAATGAGGTTTATACCCAAATTCGATGAGTGGCTTACTTTCTAAAATGGTTTTTAATTCAACGCCTTTGATGAAATCGGTCCAATGTACTTCTTTAAGTATATGGTGTTCATCTTCTTCTTGTTGCTTGGCAAAATAGCCCTGCTCATGCAATAATAAATACCCCTCAAAATCTTCTTCTTGTATCCGTATTTTTTCTTCAATCACATCCCAGTCTCTCAACCAAACGATGGTATTTTCAGGAACAAATTCTAGCAAGGAAATTTTTTGTACTGAACCTGCACCAAACGCTTCTGGAAGGGTATCTACATTAGGAATGATATTGACCTGCAATAATTTTCTTTCACTCAGTTGTGTTTCTGGATCAAAAATTCTAATACTGTCCACTTCGTTGCCAAACAATTCTACTCGGTAGGGCTTCTCATTTCCAAAAGAATAAATATCCAATATGCCACCTCGCAAAGCAAACTGACCTGGTTCGTAAACAAAATCTGTTCGCTCAAAACCATACATAACAAACAAATCCATCAAACTCTCTGGATTAATGGTATCATTTGTTTTGATGGTAATAATATTGCTGCTAATGGTTTCTGGCAATATTACTTTTTCAAAAATGGCTTCAGGGTAGGTTACAATAATTTTTTTATTTCCGCCTCTTGATAATTTGGTAAGTGCTTCTGTTCTCAACATTACATGAGAACTATTCAATAACCTAAAATTCTTCCTATTCTTAAAACTGGCAGGGAAATAAAATAAGTCTAATGCACTGGTTAAATTTTCGATGGTATTATGAAAATAGGCTGCTTCTTCTGCATCATTTAAGATAACCAAATGATTCATCCCTTGCGCATCTGGGTGCATAAAAACAGTACTTACAATAAATTCTGCACTGCTTCCTTGTAAATTGCGGAGATAGGTTTTTTGTGTATCGGCATAGGTTTGCCTGTTCACCAGCTCTTGTACCAGGGGTGATTGCAGGTATTGATCCATTAAGTGCTGCAAATTCATATACACATACCTTAAAAAAGGGATGCAAAGATAAGGGAAGCCTAATTGCTACTCGTATAATTTACTACGATATTCATTTCAATCATTTTGCCCTTTTCTACAGTAACCAAATTGATATTGTTTCTGATATCGAAACTATTTGCATAAAACTGTTGGCCAGCTTGAACAAATACAGAATAAGTGCCAACAGGTAGTTTTGCAATAAAAGCACCTGTGCTATCAGTATCTACTGTTGCAATGAGCTTGGTATAAATATTCGTAAACAAAGGGCCCTGGTTCCATTGCTGGGTTCTGGAAACATCGGTAGGCTCATAAAAAAATACAGTAGTTGGATAAGGCTGGGGAACGGCAGGAGGCGCACCAATTCTTGGCATCTGATTTCCCGAAAGGGCTGTTACCAAACCTTTTACCCCTTGAGTAATTGGGTCAACTTTCTTTTTTTGTGGAGGTTTACATCCCAAAAAAGGCAAAAATATTGCAACGAATAAAAAAAGAAAAAAACGCATACTACAATTTGAACCTTGAAAGTATCTAATTTAGAGCATAATAAAATAAGAACAGCCTTACAAAGCTGAAAAAACATCATTTATGATTAAACGACTGGGGATATTTATTTTACTATCGGCAACCATTGCAACCAGTTCATTGGCGCAAACGGTAACCAATGAAAAAGTACTCAAACTCTCTTCCCAAAAATTGAAGTTAGAGCAAGAGTTGAATTATGCAAAAGCATTGTCGTTGGCTAAATCCAATAAATGGGACTTAAGCATCAATATTGCGGGTGGCATTGCAAAGCTAACAGGGGTAGATGATTTTGGATTTCCTGTATATACCAAATCATTCAACAATACCATTGCAGCTGCAACTACTAAAGCCAGTCAATTATGGCCAGGAGGAGCGAGTGGATTAAACTTAACTGGAAGCACAGCTGCTATGCGCAATAAATTGGGCGTATGGGAATTTGATGGTGCTCCTTTAGCTAGCCACGTAGAATTTAGCGGAAGACTTACCCAAAAAGACGTTCCAACTGGTAGTAGCGGAAACGACCATGCCACCCACGTTGCAGGAACCATGGTAGGGGCTGGAATCAATCCAATTGCAAAGGGAATGGCTTATGGAATTCCTAATTTAATATCTTATGACCACAACAGTGATATAACTGAAATGACCAATGAAGCTGCTGCTGGTTTACTTATTTCCAATCACTCTTATGGATTTATTGCTGGTTGGAATTACAATACTGCTCAAAGCAGATGGGAGTTCTATGGTCGTCCAGACGAAAATGAAGATTACCGTTATGGTTATTACGGAACAGATGCACAAAGAATTGACTCGATCACTTTTAATGCACCTTTTTATTTAAAAGTATCTGTAGCTGGAAACGATAGAAACAATAACGGACCAGAAATTGGTCAACCTTTTTTTAGAAGAAATGCTCAAGGCACCATGGTGGCTGCAGGTAATAGACCAGCTGGCATGAGCAGCAATGATGGGTTCGATATTATTTTAGGCTATGGTATTGCAAAGAATAATTTAACCATTGGCGCTGTCAATGGTATTCCTGGCGGTTACAATAAACCTGCGGATGTGGTGATGAGTGGGTTTAGCGGATGGGGACCTTCTGATGATGGACGCATTAAACCAGACCTTGTTGCAAACGGGGTAAACGTAACTTCTGCCAGTACCAATGGAAATACCAGCTATAGCACAAAGAGCGGAACATCCATGGCAGGTCCAAATGCTGCAGGTTCATTACTATTATTACAGGAACATTATACCAAATTGAAACCAGGGTTCTTCATGCGTTCTGCCACTTTGAAAGGATTGGCCATTCATACTGCAGAAGAAGCGGGAAATACGCCAGGACCAGATTATACTTTTGGATGGGGTTTGATGAATGTACAAAGAGCAGCTGCTGTATTATCTAGTGCCATACCCAGCAACAACTCGAATACCAGTGAACACCTAGTGTATGAAAACATTTTAAATTCTGGGGAAACTTTTACTAAAACTGTGGTAGCCACTGGTAAAGTTCCTTTGTCTGCAACCCTTACTTGGACTGATCCTCCAGCAACAGTGAACAATGATGCTGCTTCTAACTTAAATGATAGAACAAAAAAATTGGTTCACGATTTAGACCTTAAAATTACTCGAGCTACTGCTCAAACATTTTTACCCTGGGCATTGGATGTTTCAAGCCCATCTTCCGCTGCAAGTAAAAGAGATAATTCTGTTGATAACGTAGAGAGAGTGGATGTTGACAGCACCATTCCTGGTGAAACTTATACCATTACTATTACCAACAAAGGTAGTTTAGCTAGGGGTTCACAGGCTTATTCACTAATTGTAAGTGGTACAGGCGGTGTTAGTTATACCAACTCTGCTTCTTTAACTGGTGGAGCAAAAGTAGATAGCTTGTCTTTCACGAATATTCGATTTAAGAATTCAACAGGTTGCAAAACTTTTACAGACAATACACGCTTAACTGGTAATATTCAGGCAAGACAAGTATTACCGATTTTTATTAGAACTGCCGCATGTGATGCAACTGTTAACCCAAGAATGATAAAGGTTTATATTGATTATAACAACGATGGAGACTTTGTAGACGCGAATGAACAGGCTTTAGTTAGTACAGTACAAAGTGGTGCTAGTAGCGACTTTTCGGGCAATATCACCATCCCTGATAATGTTACCATTGGTACCATTCATAAAATGCGTGTAATAACACAAGAAACTTCTACTGCTTCAGATATTGTTCCAACTGGAAATTACCCAAGAGGAGAAACCCAAGATTATTTGTTGAAAATACAAACACCTTCTAATGATGTTTCAGTAAGTAATATTATTTCTCCTGCAGCAGGCAGTTGCGATAACAGCAAACAATATGTAACCTTAGCGATTGCCAATAATGGTGCAAATCCGCAATCCAATGTACCAGTTACGGTAACGATTAAAGTGGGTACAAATACGGTTGCTACATTGAATGCCACTTATACTGGCACAATAGCTTCTCTTTCTGAAGTTGAATACACTATTCAAACTCCTTTTGATGCACAAGCAGGAATAAATTATACCATTAGTGCAGAAAGTAAATTGGCTTCTGATCAAAACAGCACCAACAATATCATTGAAGTTTCAGTGCCCATTGCAGCAAGACCAGATGTACCTGTTGCCCAAGGGGTGATTTGTGATAACACTGCAATCTTAAAAGTAACCAACCCTGGTACAGCTAATTATTTTTGGTATGCTGACGCCACTACTACCACTCCATTTGCAACTGGAAGCTCAGTTACAACAAATAGTCTTCCTGCAAATAGAACCTATTATGTTGCTAGAGAAGCAAGAGGTACTGTGGGTGCAGCATCTAAACTTACTTTTGCCAGTGGTGGATACAACGCTTTTGCAGGCAACTATATGAAGTTCAATCATACCACACCATTTAAGTTAGAATCTGTAAGAATGTACACGGCCAATCCTGGAAAAATAAAAATAACGGTGGGCGACAACCTAACTGCAGGTACAACTGCAGGCAGCTATTCTTATAGGCCGCTTTTAAGTAAAACATTTACTGTTTTTAATTCTAGACCTACTGCAGCTGCTGGCTCTATCTCTGAAAATAATCCGAACGATTCGGGTTTTGTTTACAACTTAGATATGGAGATACCTGGAAATGGAGACAAAATCATGATTGTAGAATGTACCGAAGACGCCAATGTATTTAGAAACAATGGAATCACTGGAACCATCTATCCCTTTGGCATCAGTGGTGTAATGAGTTATACTGGAAACAGTGTTTCATTGGCTCCACAAGCCGGACAAGATGAAAACCAATTCTGGTATTTCTTTTATGATACCAAAATATCAACCGGATGTGCAAGCAATCGTGTACCGATTGTAGCTGCTCCCAATTCTACTTTAGCCCTTTCACAGGTAGGAGATTCATTGGTTTCCAATATTAAGAATGGTATTTTCCAATGGGTTTACAACGATACTGCTTCGGTTGCAGGAGCCATTGGTTCATCTATAAAACCTACCCGTTCTGGAAATTACAAAGTGATTGTAATTGATGCATTGGGTTGCACCAAAACCTCTGCCAATGTAAACTATACGGTTACTGCCATTAATACGGTTGATCCACAAGAAATTAAATTGTCGGTTTCACCTAATCCCAACAATGGTGTTTTCCAATTGAGTTTTGAAGTAACTAAGCGAAGTGATTTATCAATCGAAATATTGAATGCAGTTGGCCAGCGCGTATTCTTAAATACGCAATCTGGATTCCTAGGCAAATACAATAAGCAATTGAATTTAAAACAGTTCAGTAGTGAATTTTATTTACTCAAAATTCAACACGATAAAAAAACCTATTTACAAAAGATTCTCATTCAACGTTAAATAGTCATTCTTACAACAATGCCTCTGTTTTAAACAGGGGCATTGTTATTTATGGGTAATTCGGTACTTTGTGTAAAACAATGCTATGCTTCAACCTTGGTTAAAATGCGTGGTAATTAAAACCGAAGACATTACCCATAGCACCCGTAGATTTTGGATTCAAATTCCAGAACTAACCCAATTCGATTTTGAGCCGGGTCAATTTGTAACATTTGACTTGCCCATACATGAACAACGAAACAAAAGATGGAGGTCTTATTCCATTGCTTCTGCCCCTGATGGGACCAATATTTTTGAATTGGTAATTGTATTAATGGAAGATGGATTAGGCACCCCGCATTTATTCAATGATGTTAAAGTGGGTTCAGAATTAATTGTTCGTGGACCACAGGGTAAATTTACCATGCCCGATACTTTAGACAAAGACTTATACTTGATTTGTACTGGCACTGGTATTGCGCCATTTAGATCAATGGCACATTTTATTCACCAGAAACAAATACCCCATAAAAATATTCACCTCATTTTTGGTTGCAGAGAATTCAAGGACAGCTTGTATGAAGAGGAATTAAAACAATTAGAAAAAATCTTACCTGGCTTTTACCACCACCCCTGTTTCTCAAGAGAGTTGGTGGTTGGCCTTGGTCAATATACAGGTTATGTTCATGCCTGTTACACAGACTTAATAGAAAAACACAAGGGCATGACTGGAGCTATACCTGATGCCAGTTTCTTTTTATGCGGATGGAAAAATATGGTAGACGATGCCAAACAAAAACTATTAGAAATTGGGTATGAAAAACAAGCCATTCATTTAGAATTGTATGGCTAAAAAAATTATTTCTGGGCAATTAAAATATAATAGTCAAATATTGATTCTCTTTTGAACAATATTTTCTTTACCAGTTTCATTTGATTCTTTTCTAAAAAATCTGCATACTCGTTAATGTCTAGCTGTATTGGGTGGAGCATATCACCAGGTAATAATTGAAAGATTTTTTTCAATAATGGATATCGATGCGCATCCGTACTCATTACAAGAAACCCATTAGGCTTTAATGAGTCTACCAAGTTTTTACAGCAAATATTTATATCATTAACATGGTTAATTGCATTCAAACAAAAAACGATATCGTATTTTTCTTTATCATCAAGTGCTTCAATGGGTATATTCCTGAAATGAGTCCAACCAAAATTAGCTGGCTTAAAAACTGGTAGATTTATATACTTATCTAGTAATGGATCAATTGCTTCAACTTTATGATTATTCAAAGCAATAAAAATGCCGGCAGGTCCACAGCCTGCATCTAGAACAGCAGCACCTGGTTGAACTACAACCACATCTTCAATGGCACCTAACATCTTTTTCCAATACCCAATTTTTTTATTTAGGTATTCCGATGGATTTTTTTTCTTTAAATATCGAATCCACCAAAGATATTCCAGCTTTTGAGCAACTACCCATTTTAGATTAGTTTTTTGCATTTGGTTGGACTTAATTGATATGTGATAACACCAATTCCTTCACTTTACTAAGTGGAATTCGCTCTTGCAACATACTGTCTCTGTAACGAATCGTAACCATCTGGTCTTCTTTGGTTTGATGGTCAATGGTTACGCAGAATGGAGTACCAATGGCATCTTGACGGCGATATCGTTTACCAATGGCATCTTTTTCTTCGTAGAAACATTTGAATGATCCTTTGCAATCGTCCATTAATTCACGGGCTATTTCAGGCAATCCATCTTTTTTAACCAATGGTAATATTGCTAATTTATTCGGTGCAATTTTAGCTGGAATTTTTAATACCACCCTGCTATCCGTGGTTCCATCTTCTTTGTTGATGGTTTCTTCGGTGTAGGCATGGCTTAATATTAGTAAGAACATTCTATCTAAACCAATAGATGTTTCTACTACATAAGGTATATAATTTCCAAATGGCTTACCGGTGGTTTCATCAATATCATTG
>JAGOGG010000094.1 GCA_017996795.1 Sediminibacterium sp.
AAAATAAATAGTCTTGGCTTAAGCACCTGGTTTCATCCATCTGTAGAAATACAACGCAACGACCAAGTTGAATTTGATCATTTAAAAGCATTCAGCAACAAAGGATATGATCCAAAAAATATTATTCATCCAGGCGATTTATTGCATGTTGATTTTGGAATTACCTATTTGCGATTAAACTCAGACATACAAGAACATGCGTATGTTTTAAAGCCAGCAGAAAAAGATGCACCAGATTATTTAAAAAATGCATTAACTATTGGAAACCGATTACAAGATATTTTAACCAATCAGTTTGCACTAAACAAAACGGGCAACAATATTTTAGCAGATGCATTGGCGCAAGCAAAAAAAGAAAATATTAATGCAACCATTTATACCCATCCAATTGGAGCACACGGACACGCAGCAGGACCAACGATTGGTATGTGGGATCAACAAAATGGTGTACCAGGTAGTGGTGATTATCCAATGTATTATAATACTGCTTATTCAATAGAATTGAATGCAGCAGTTGAAATTAAGGAATGGAAAAAGCCCATCCGAATCATGTTAGAGCAAGATGGATTCTTTGACCAAACTGGTTTCAGATATATCAGCGGAAGACAAACCAAATTGCATTTAGTAGGTAACCCTAACTGGCAGTAGGTTCAGTAGCATTAGATAAAGGAACAGTAGCACTCATGATAAAAGCGGGTATGGTACAGATGATGACCCAAATGAAAAATTCATAATAGCCCATGTATTCGCTTAAGTAACCACTGAACATTCCAGGAATAATAAATGCAAAATGCATGGCAGCAGCAGCAAATCCAAAATAGGCCAATTGGTATTTGCCGGGTGCCATCTCTTGTAAGATATAATATACCAATGCCAATAAGCCAAAGCCATAACAAAACTGTTGAACTGCAACAAGTAGAATAATGGGTAGTTCATCCACCGGTTGTGTAATGGCTAAATAAGAATAGACCAACAAAGGAATATTCATTACCGAACATAAAATCAATAAGGTTTTTCTATTAAAGGTTTTGGAAGCAACAAAATAACCAGAAGCCAAACTACCAAGAACAAATGCAATTATTCCAATCACACCAAAAATAAAACTGGTATCTGCTTTATCAATCCCTAGCCCGCCGTCCATTCTAGATGCTTTAAAAAACATGGGTGCAATTTTAACAACCTGTGCCTCAGCCAATCGATAAAGAAAAATGAAAACCAATCCAATCCATAGATTTTTTTTCTTCAAAAATTGCAATAATACATCCCTATAAATAACAATTGCTTCAGGTGCAGATTCAACCGCATGCACAGCATCACCGCCAGTAGGTAATTTATTTACACTGATAACGCCCAATGCAATCATGGCTACAGCATAAATTAACATCACCGACATCCAAGCAATTTTTAAACCATATACTTCTTCTAATTGAAAAGCCAAAAACACCAATGCAGATCCAAAAATGGCTTTAGCTAATTGTTGAAATACTGCTTGCCAACCAATGAATTGTTGTTGTTGAAATTTATTCAACTCATTAATGTAAATACCATCAGCTGCCAAATCTTGTGCGGCTGCAGAAACAGCAATAGCAGTAAACAAACCAATGGACAAACCAAAGAAACGATCAGAAATAATACTCACCGCAACTAAGGCAAACAAGACTCCCAAAAAAAACTGAGACACATACACAAAGTATTTTTTAGTCTTGAACATTTCTAATAAAGGACCCCATAAAAATTTGAGTGCCCAAGGCAACATGATAAAAGAAGTCCAAAAAACCACTTCTTCATCAGGTAGTTCAAATGAATGATACATAATACCTGCTGTACTAGACAGTGCAATAAAAGGAATGCCCATTGCAAACCAGGTGCTGGCAATCCAACCTAAAGGCGCTACTTGTTTGGTATTAATTTCGGACACTATATAAATTTAGACGAATCAATAAAAACATGAATATAAATCATTTTTCCGCTTAAATAGATCGTTTAAAGCGAGGAATCGTTCTATGCTTGGTAGCTTGTTCATACGCGTAGGCCAATCCTATGATGGTGCCTTCTTGATAACTAGAAGCTATAAAGGAAAGCCCTACTGGCAAACCATGGACATCGCCCATAGGAACAGTAATATGCGGATAACCTGCCATAGCAGCCGGAGGACAAAAATAAAAACCAGGGTCTTGGTCTCCATTTACCCAGTCAATACAATGAGCCGGACCATAACTGGTACCTACTATTGCATCCAATTGATTTTCTTTCAGAACCCGATCAATGATTGCGCGAGCAGAAGTTGATTTAGCCAGTGCTTGTTGGTATTCGCTGCTTTTTAAATCACCTTTGGCATTGCTCATTTCTACCAGTTCTTGCTTAAAATATTTGAGTACTTTATCCGCATGTTTTTTATTGTACTCAATCAATTCAGCCATGCTCTTCACGCCATTTTTTACTGTAGATAAATATTTATTTAATCCATCTTTAAATTCATAGAGCAATACTTGAAACTCTGCATCACCCAATGGACCTGTTTCTTTTACCAATTCAACAGGAACAATCGTAGCGCCCAATTTTTTTAATTGATCAATTTCTCTTTGATACAAAGCCACTACTTCTTCTTGACGACCTCTTAAAAAAGATTGCTCTACTCCAATGCGTTTTCCTTTTAAAGCATCCTTATTTAAGAAGGCAGTATAGTCTTTAGCAATTTTATCTTTTGCATTTAAAGTCACTGCATCAGAAGGATCATAACCAACCATTGCATTCAATAAAAAAGCAGCATCAGCCACCGTGCGAGTCATAGGACCAGCCGTATCTTGCGTAGCAGAAATGGGAATAATTCCAGCTCTACTTACTAAGCCAACAGTGGGTTTAAGGCCAACAATTCCACAAAAAGAAGCAGGCGCAACAACAGACCCATCGGTTTCAGTACCCACTGCCACAGCGCATAAATTAGCTGAAACTGCAACAGCAGAACCAGCACTAGAACCGCAAGGAGAGCGATTGATTACATAAGGATTTCTGGTTTGACCGCCTCTACTACTCCAACCACTACTAGAACGAGTAGACCTAAAATTAGCCCACTCACTCAAATTGGTTTTAGCTAAAATAATGGCCCCTGATTTGCGTAATTGACTTACTACAAAAGCATCTTTTGCAGCAATATGATTTTCTAAAGCCAAGGACCCAGCGGTCGTATGCATTTTATCGGCCGTATCAATATTATCTTTAATCATGATAGGAATTCCATGCAAAGAACCACGAAGTTTACCTGCTTTTCTTTCCTTATCCATTTGCTCAGCCAATTGCATGGCTTCTGGATTCACTTCAATCACCGATAAAAGATCATGTCTTCCTTGATCAATTTCACTAATGCGGCGCAAGTATAGTTCGGTCAATTTTACTGAAGAAAGGGTTCCAGCTTTCATAGCTGCTTGTAATTCGGCAATGGTGAATTCGGAGTATTCAAACTCATCTCTTCCAGTTGCTTCAGCAGCAGCTATTTCAGCACTGTCGGAACTATTGGTTTTAGATTGATCTTTGCCGCCGCCACATCCAGTTAAAACGGTAGCAGCCGTACCCGCTACAGTTACAGCAGCTGCAGCCGCCAAAGAACCATTGCGCAAAAATTTTCTTCTATTCATAAATCTAAATTGAATAATGAAAATAACATAAAAAGGCCAATCCACTTTGTACATTTGCCGCATGCAAAAACCAATCATTTGTGTAGGGGCCATTTTGGTAGATGAGCTCATCCATGCAGGACATTCTATTCTGCCTGCAACCACTGTAGATGCAAAAATTACTAAAACAGCCGGCGGGGTAGCCCATAATATTGCCAAACAGTTGAGTATACTAGGGGCAAATGTTCAATTAATCAGTGTATTTGGAAACGATAGCGATGGGGATTGGTTAAAACAATCTTGTAGTGCGGCAGGGGTCAAAATTGATGCCAGCATCACTAAAGAAGGTATTTCAGGAAGGTATTCTGGGGTCATGAATGTAGATGGATCACTGTATGCTGCATTTTTATCAAATGCCGCAGTAGAAATGGTTACACCAGCCCATTTAGAAGCACACCAAGCACTATTGCTGAGTGCGCAATATATTATGGCAGACGCCAATACCAGTATAGAAAGTATGGATTGGTTGTTGCAATTCAGTAAAAGAACAGGCATTCCATTTATCATAGAACCTGTATCGGTGCCACCTGCATCCAAATTAAAGGATATGGATTTAGACGGCTTGTATTTGGTAACGCCCAACGAAGATGAACTACCAGTGATATGTAGCGAAAAATCATTCTTAACACAATTGCAAGTAGAAGAATTATTAAAAAGAGGGGTGCAAAATATTTGGCTACACAATGGAAAGCAGGGCTCTGCATTTTATAATAAAGACAAAGCCATTACTTTGCACGCACCCGATATAGAAGTAGTAGATTGCACTGGAGCAGGAGACGGCTCTTTGTCTGGATTCTTATTGGGAAAAACTTTGGGAAGAACAGACGAAGAATGCATTAAGCTGGCCCATACCTTGTCGGCAGAAATACTACAAGTGAACGGAGCAATCGTTACGCATTTATCACAGGCAGAATTATTATCAAGGGTTTCAAAATATTATCCCTCTTAAAGCTATTCATATGCATCCATCTATTCATATACACCCCGAAGTGGCCGCAGCTTTAAGAGACGGAGAACCCGTAGTAGCTTTAGAAAGTACCATCATAGCACATGGGATGCCTTACCCACAAAACACAGCAACAGCAAGGGCTGTAGAAGAAATTGTGAGAAAAAATGGAGCCATACCAGCCACCATTGCCATCATCCAAGGAAAATGCACAGTAGGATTAACCGATGAAGAATTAGAATATTTTGGACAAGCAAAAGACATACTTAAAGTGAGTTTGCGTGATATGTCTTATGTAATTAGCCAGCAACTATATGGAGCAACAACAGTTGCAGCAACCATGCGAATTGCAGCAATGGCAGGCATACCCATTTTTGTAACAGGTGGAATAGGAGGCGTACACAGAGGAGCAGAAACCAGTATGGATATTTCAGCAGATCTTACAGAAATGGAACATACGAATGTGGCAGTAGTTTCAGCAGGCGTAAAATCAATTTTAGACATTGGGCTCACATTAGAATATTTAGAAACCAAAGGAATACCAGTAGTAACATTTAAACAAGAAGCATTCCCCAGTTTTTATTCTTCCACTAGTGGATACAATAGCCCATTAACACTTGAGACCCCAGAAGCCATAGCGGCTATGCTGAAAGTCAAGTGGAACATGGGTTTGAACGGATCGGTATTAATTGCCAACCCAGTACCTTCTCATCAGGAAATACCCGCAGCAGAAATGGAAGAACATATTGTGTTGGCATTAGATGCAGCAAAAAGAGCAGGCATAAAAGGCAAAGATATTACTCCGTTCTTGCTAAAATATATTGCCAATCATACCAAAGGAGAAAGCTTAGAAGCCAATATTGCATTGATTAAAAACAATGCAGCATTAGGTGCTCAAATTGCAGTGGACTTATCGGCAATAACTGATTAAGATTTTAATTGCGAATGATTTTTCTTGAAACAAAATCATACCGTTGCGGTTGAGCCATCATCATAAATGGTTTCAATACGCGGCCCCATTGCTTTTTTTGCTTCTCCCAATCTTGCGCATCGTACACCATTGCATAAGATTTACCCAACACAGAAAACTGATTTCCCTCTACAACAATAGCAGTGGACTCATCAATAGCAATGCCCAATAAATGTGGATGTTGTTCTATCACCGGAATCAAATCGAATTGACGATTTCTAGCCAATACATGTTGATCAATAGCCGTATTCACAAATAAATTTAAAGCAGCAGGAAAATCAAAAGGCTTGGTCAAATCTTTTCGCGCATCACCACCTACTAATAAAGTACCCATAATAGTAGCACCCGCAGAAGTACCCATGAACACGCCGCCTCTCTTAAATAAATCTAGCATAGCAGCATGCACCTGCGTACCCAGGAATGCATCCGCAATGCGGCTTTGATCGCCCCCGGAAAAATAAATACCTTTTGCATTTTGAATGGCTTTAATAAAAGCAGGAGCATCCGCTGCATCTTTAGATCGCGCATGTATCGTTGTTAAATTGGTAAAGCCTTCTTTTTTAAAACGAGTCAAATGCGCGCCCGCATTAATAGCAGAGTCATTGGTTGCCGTGGGGATTACCACCACCGATTGATCTTTTCCTCCTATTGATTTCGCAAACAGCTGATACATGGTATCGGGCATGGAACCACCGCCCACAATAATTAGTTTTCCTTTTGCATTGACTGATTGCGCAATAATTGAAGAACTATTTTGTAACAACAGAAAGGCAAGTAAGGCTATGAAATTTTTAACAGCTAACATAATTAATCATTTGAGAATTTATTTTCCATTAATTTTTCCTTGAATGAAGTACCAAATGTATAAGCAAAAGTGAGTAAGACCGCCCTGGTATCTACTTTGAAAATACGACTAAAATTAAAGTCAGGGGTATTCCAAATAAATCCATTTTTTTGGGTATTAAAAATATCCGTCACAATTAACCCAAACCTAGCTTTGTCATTCCCAATTTTCTGTTGAAAAGCAATGTCTACGTTGTAAACCGCAATTCTATTTCCCTGTAAAGTAGCGGTTGGCGCATTGTAAACCCCAATAACCTGCAGCTTAGACTTTTTCCATGGAATAAAATCATTGATCCACTTTGTATTCCAACTAAGTAATTGATTAAGGGCCTGGGCATTAATATTTTTAGCTTCAATTGATTGATTAAAAATAGAAGCGCTCCAATTTGATTTCCAAAATGGAAATGGATCAAATGAAAAAATGGTTTCAAAACCAACAGTAATAGTTGTACCTGCATTAAAAGGCTGAGTAAATAGCACTTGATTGGGTTGTAGTATGGTAAATGGCAAAATAGAATTGGTGCTGTTTCTATAATAGACTTTGGCCATAATACTACTCTTTGAAAAATTATTTGAATAACCCAATTCTAAATTGTGACTTATTTCTGGCATGAGATTAGGGTTGCCACTTCGCTGAGTTAAAGAATCGGTGATATCAACAAAAGGATTGAGTTGACCTAGTGACGGTCGGTTAATCCGTTTACCATAAGTAAATCTTATATTTTGATTGTTTGTAATTTTATATCCAAAATTTGCATTGGGAAAAAGATTAAAATAATTATTTTTAAAATCAACATTCAGACTATTCACATTGCCTTTGTTGTTTGTTTGTTCTGCTCTTATACCAAGCTCGTAATCCCAGTTTTCATTGATTGTTTTTCTATACTGAACGTAGTAAGCATTTACCCATTCATTAAAGTTCAGCTTGCCAGTTCTATTCGGGACGGCAGTAAAACTTCCGTTCAATTCATCGTCTTGACTAAAATTGATACCAAAACTTCTTAAGAGTCCTTTATAGCCAGTTTCAAATAGGCCATTATTTATTTTTTGCGCATAATCAACCCTAAAATTATTGATGGAACTCTCTTCGGCAAATCCTGTTCTTTGATTAAATGGACTACCCGAACTACTATTATCAGCTGTTAAGCTTTGCGTATTAATGGCCGTATTTTCAATTCCATTACTGTTAGAAGTGCTGAAGTTAATGTTCCATTTTTGTCCCTCTTGTTGTAGCTTTCTCTCATATTTAAAGGCGGCTTCAAAAGCATTTTCCTTTCTTCGTTCATCAGAAAAACGCCTGCTTTTAGATTGAAATATTTTATTGTTATTTTCAAGTGTATTAAACAAAGTTTCGAAGTTGGTCTCTTTTTCAAAACCCAAAATGATTTCGGCTCCTATTGTATACTGAGTGCCTGTATAATCAACGGTAGAACGAATATTATGAATACCTTCCTCTCTTATATCATTCCTTCTCTGTGTTAAATAATATTGAGTAGGTGAATTAAAATTGATTCTGTCTCCATTGGCCATTCTATTTCTCTCCGCTAACCTATTGTCATAACCCACACCAAAATTCCATTGCTTTTTTTTATAATTGAGCATTAATGAATTATTGAGCCTCCAACTGTATGCAGCTCCACTAGAAATGGAAAAAGCTCCATTGAATCCGTCTGTCTTTCCTTTTTTAAGGATGATATTGATGATGCCATTTTCTGACTCAGCATCATAGGAAGCACCTGGCGATGTGATCAGTTCAATCTGATCAATGCTGTTT
>JAGOGG010000095.1 GCA_017996795.1 Sediminibacterium sp.
AATAGAAATTCGAAATCATATCCTTCAAACCTTCGAAGACATTATTTCTGCAGAAGAAAAAGACAAAGCTGCTTTATTAAATTTAACCATTGTAGGTGCAGGACCCACAGGCGTTGAATTAGCTGGGGCATTTGCAGAAATTAAAAAAGATATCTTACCCAAAGATTATCCTGGAATCAACTTTGCTCAATTCAATATCAACTTAATTGAAGGCAGTAACCATACTTTAAATAACATGAGCCCTTTGGCAAAAGCGGCTTCAGCAAAATACTTAGAACAGTTGGGGGTAAATATTATCACCGAAACATTTGTCAAAAATTATGATGGGCTTACACTTGAATTAAGTAATGGAAATACACTGCAATCAAAAACAGTTATTTGGGCAGCGGGGGTAATTGGTAACAAAATAATTGGACTGCCTTCAACCGCTATGAAACAAGGAAATAGAATAGCAGTTAACAGAACCAACTTAATTGAAAGCTGTCAAAATATATATGCAATTGGAGATATTGCTTTAATGGAGACGCCTAAGTACCCGAAGGGCCATCCACAACTAGCCAATGTGGCTATTAATCAAGCAAAGAACTTGGCAAGAAATCTGAAGCGCCAAGAGAATAATATTCTTCAAAAAGAATTTGAGTATACCGACCTCGGATCTATGGCCACCATTGGTCGGAACAAAGCAGTAGTAGATTTACCCTTTTACCATTTCAAAGGATATTTTGCTTGGTTAGTTTGGATGTTCTTACACTTGATGCTCATTTTAAGCGTAAGAAACAAACTCATCATTTTTATTAATTGGGTTTGGGCTTATTTTACCAAAGACACATCCCTTAGGTTGATTTTAAATCAAAAAAAATAACGGAGCAAGCTTCTTATTCTTTTCTCTTTTGGTGAATGGTAAACTGCGGAGTTAGTGGATACACATTGATTAATTGAAGCGATTTAACCATATGCAAAGTGCCATTTTTATACTTTAAAAAATGAGGCGTTTTTAAGTGCAATTCATACGCAGCTTTACTAGCATATACTTCTAAAATGGTAAAATGAGTAGGACGTAAAACTTCAGCCATTGGATAAATGGTGAGCACCCCGGGTTCTTTTTTCAGGGCTTGCTCCACACCTTCTTTTAAAAAAGATTTATATTCAGATAAATAAGCAGAATCAACTTCCAATACTGCTAATCTAGTAATGGTTTCTTTGGATTGAGCATTTGCTTGTTGAAAAGCTAGTAACATAATAAGCACTAGGAGGATTGATTTAAAAAAGGCGTTTACCTGCTTCATTTTGGATATGTTTAATAATTTTTCAAAACTCGTTCAATTAAAACTGATTCAAATAGCCAAATTACAGATTGTTATAACAGATTTACAGATTCATCGTTTCGCCGCCTACTTACGCCGAATACCTTAAATTCGCATTTTTAACCATCGTCGCTTTACTATGACTATCAGTTACAATTGGCTTTGTGAATATTTACCAGATGCAATAGAACCTGCTCAATTGTCTAAAATCCTTACTTCTATTGGTTTAGAAGTAGAGAGTTTGGAGCAATATGAGAAAATTAAGGGCGGATTAGCGGGCGTGGTAATTGGAGAGGTATTGACTTGTGAGCAGCACCCCAATGCAGATAAACTAAAGTTGACTACTATCAATATTGGTAAAGAAGCACCATTGAAAGTAGTTTGTGGTGCAGCCAATGTAGCAGCATTGCAAAAAGTAGCCGTAGCAACAGTGGGGGCAACCATTTATCCAATGACTGGAGAGCCAATGACAATGAAAGCCGCTAAAATTAGGGGCGAAGAAAGCCAGGGGATGATATGCGCAGAAGATGAATTGGGATTGGGTTACAGCCATGATGGTATTATGGTATTGCCGAACCACTTAACACCAGGCACCCCTGCTGCAGAATACTTTAAACCTTATTCAGATTATATTTTTGAAATTGGACTTACGCCTAATCGAATGGATGCCATGAGTCATTTAGGCGTTGCCCGTGATGTGGCTGCTTACTTAACGCACCATCAAAAAGAAACCCGCGTTAAGCAACCTTATGCCAATGGATTTAAAGCCGATAACAACGACGCTCCTATAAAAGTAACTGTAGAAAATTCAACTGATTGTCCTAGATATGCCGGTGTAACCATTTCCGGTGTTACTGTAGCTCCTTCGCCAGAATGGTTGGTCAATAAGTTAACGGCTATTGGGGTTAGAAGCATCAATAATATTGTAGACGTTACCAATTATATTTTGCACGAAACCGGCCAGCCCTTACATGCATTCGATTTGAAAGCTGTTACAGGTAATGAAATCATTGTAAAAAATGTAGAAACAGGTACCAAATTCACTACCCTAGACGACAAAGAAAGAAGCTTGCATGCAGAAGACCTGATGATTTGCAATGCCAATGAAAGCATGTGTATTGCAGGTGTTTTTGGTGGTAGCAAAAGTGGTGTAAACAATGAAACCACTGCAATCTTTTTAGAAAGCGCTTGTTTTCATTCAACTACCATTCGTAAAACTTCTATGCGCCATGGTTTAAGAACCGATGCTGCTACTCGCTTTGAGAAGGGGATTGATATCTCTAATACGGCCAATGTACTCAAGCGTGCAGCGCTCTTAATTAAAGAAGTAGCAGGCGGAACCATTTCATGCGATTTAATTGATGTTTACCCGAATCCAAAACCAAAGACAACGGTAACCATCAAGAATCATTACCTGAAAAAATTAAGTGGGAAGAATTATCATGCCGATAAAGTGAAGCGAATTTTAACTTCATTGGGTTTTGAAATAGCCAAAGAGGGATTAGACGAGCTCATGGTAGAAGTACCTTACAGCAAGCCAGACATCAGCATTCCAGCAGATATAGTAGAAGAAATTTTACGCATTGATGGGCTAGACAATGTAGAAATACCTACCATGATCAGCATCAGCCCATCAGTTGAAAAACTGGGTATCAAAGAAAATCTCAGAGAAAAAATTGCTTTGTTTTTAGTAGGCAAAGGGTTTACAGAAATACTAACCAACTCTATTACAAATAGTAAATATTTTGACGAAGCCACTGCGGCCAATAGCGTTAAAATGATGAATAATTTAAGCGCTGAATTAGACGTGATGCGCCCATCTATGCTAGAGAGTGGTTTGGAAACCATTGCTTATAATGTGAATAGAAGAAATACCAATTTGCAATTGTTTGAATTTGGTAAAACCTATTTGGTAGACGGAGAAGGATTTAAAGAAGAAGAACATTTTTGCATTTTTGCTACCGGCAATATTGCAGAACAAGGATGGAGAAATAAAACAACCCCAATTGATTTTTATGCAATGAAGGGATTGGCAACTGCTGTATTACAGTGGTGTGGCTTGCAAAATATTAGCTTAGAAGAATCGGCGGAAACCACTGATACAGTTAGTATTTACGCCAACAAGCAGTTATTAGGGACTTTGCAAATGGTAGGCAAAAACAAATTGAATCAATTTGATTTAAAGCAGCCTGTATTTATGCTTGACCTTCCTTTTAGCAACTTGGTAAAAGCCGTGCAAAAAATAAAAGTGGTGTACAAAGAAGTCAACAAATTTCCAGCTGTACAAAGAGACTTAGCATTGGTGGTAAACAAACAAACCCGTTACGAGCAAATTGAAAAAGCAGTGCAAGGGCTTAAAATAAATAAGCTTCAACAGATGAATTTGTTTGATGTGTTCGAGAGTGATAAATTGGGTGCCGACAAAAAATCAATGGCAGTTAATTTCACTTTTTCCGACGATACCAAAACATTAACTGATAATGAGATTGATGCAATGATGAATAAATTGATCAAATGTTTTGAGAAGGAAATAAATGCTGAAATAAGAAAATAACGCCTAATTTTCTACTATGGCTGTATTGAATGAACATATTACTGAATTGCAAGAAAAATTGCAAGTACTGTTGAAAGCCTATCGACAAGTTCAAAAAGAGAACCAGCGACTAGAAAAAGAGTTGAATAGCATTCAACAGTTGCAATTAAGCAATACTGCTGCTTTGAGCGTATTAGAACAAAAATTAGCAGCGGCTAGAATGAGTTCAGGAAGCTGGGATCCCGAAGAAAAAATCAAATTGCAAAAACAAATTGATACCTATCTTAAAGAAATAGATAAATGCCTGGCGTTGCTGCACGCTTAATACCATGTCTGAATTAATACCTGTAAATATTGTTGTTGCCGACCGGAACTACCGATTAAAAATTGAATCGTCAGACGAAGAAATGGTGCGCAAGACTGCCCAAACCATCAACGAAAAAATAGCCGAATTCAAAGCCAATTTCGCGGGCAAAGACACCCAAGACTATTTGGCCATGGTATTGCTTTGGTTTGCTACTGAGCAAAAAGACAATGCAAAACTGGCTTTACTGGCCGATGAAACCGCCAAACAATTGAAAGAACTGGCCCAATCCATCGATAAAGCATTGGAAGAGAATAGCTAATTTATTGCTGTACTCAAAAATCTCCTATCTTCTTGTTATCTTCGTAGCAAGTCAATTACTTATTATATATAAATGAGATTTGATCTGTTAAATAGAATTGTGAACGTTTTAAACCCTTGCCAAGAACATGGATCCAATAATTATTTCCATCATATCAGCTGTAGTAGCCCTAGTAGCGGGTGTTGTAGCGGGTAAAGTCATTTTTGCAAAAAACACCCAGAAACAAGTTGAAGACGCCGAATTACAGGCACAAACCATTTTAAAAGAAGCTGAACTAAGAGCAGAAACCGTTAAAAAGGAGAAGCAATTAGAAGCCAAAGAAAGGTTTGTACAATTAAAATCGGAGTATGAGCGCGATGTAAATGAGCGCAATCGCAAGATTGGCGAAGTAGAAAATCGCATCAAACAAAAGGAGATTACCATCAATCAAAAGGAAGCCAGCATTGAAAAGCAGGTGAAAGAAAACGACGCCATCAAAGAAAATTTGAACCGTCAGATTGAGTTGGTTAATATCAAAAGAACAGAGTTAGAAAAGCACCAAGAAGAGCATATCCGCCGTTTAGAAAAAGTAGCTGGCTTAACTGCTGAAGACGCTAAAGCACAATTGATTGAAAGCTTAAAGCAAGAAGCCCATACACAGGCATTGGCTTTACAACAAGAAATTATTGAAGACGCCAAGCAAAAAGCCAATAAAGAAGCACGTAAGATTGTTATACAGTCTATTCAACGTACTGCTGCTGAGCATACCATAGAAAATACCGTAACCGTATTCAACTTAGAAACCGACGAAATAAAAGGACAGATTATTGGTAGAGAAGGTCGTAATATCCGTGCCATTGAAGCAGCCACTGGGGTTGATTTAATTGTGGATGATACGCCGGAAGCCATTATCCTCAGCAGCTTTGATCCACTTAGAAGAGAAATTGCCCGCTTGAGTTTACAGCGTCTGGTATCCGATGGACGTATTCACCCTGCACGTATTGAAGAAGTGGTGGAGAAAACCCGTCGTCAATTAGAAGACCAGGTAATGGAAATTGGAGAGCGCACTGTGATAGAAATGGGCATCCATGGTTTACACAAAGAGTTGATCAGAATTGTAGGTAAAATGCGTTTCCGTTCTTCTTACGGCCAAAACCTATTGATGC
Source organism: Sediminibacterium sp. (assembly GCA_017996795.1). Lineage (GTDB taxonomy): Bacteria > Bacteroidota > Bacteroidia > Chitinophagales > Chitinophagaceae > Sediminibacterium. The sequence goes on from JAGOGG010000095.1 coordinate 5,609, forward strand.
ATAGCCGTGAAACAGCCAATTTATGTGGGATTATGGCTTCCGAGTTAGGCATGAACCCTAAACTGGCTAAAAGAGCGGGATTATTGCACGATATAGGCAAGGTTCCTGACGAAGAAACCGAATTAAGCCACGCCTTATTAGGAGCTAAATTGGCCGAGAAATATGGTGAAAACCCTGCGGTTGTTAACGCCATTGGGGCCCACCACGATGAAATGGAAATGTTGTACGTGATTTCTCCAATTGTTCAGGCTTGTGACGCTATTAGCGGTGCAAGACCGGGTGCTAGAAGGGAAATTATGCAGCAATACCTGCAAAGAATCAAAGATTTAGAGAACCTAGCTTTGGCTTACCAAGGGGTAGAGAAAGCCTATGCAATTCAAGCAGGACGTGAGTTACGCGTGATTGTAGAAGCAGATAAGGTAAGCGATGTAGACAGCGATAAACTCAGTTTTGAAATAGCACAAAAAATACAAACAGAAATGACCTATCCAGGTCAAATTAGGGTGACGGTAATTAGGGAAAAGAGGGCTGTAAACGTAGCTCGATAGAAAATTCATGAAAATTTGCATTTTTTAAAATATTCCCATTACCTTTGCCGTCCGATAAAAATAAATGTTATGCAGGCAGCAGTACAGTTTGTTCACGAACAATTAACCGCTAAGAAAGAATTACCTAGCTTTAAAGCTGGTGATAATATTACCGTTAACTATAAGATTGTAGAAGGTGGAAAAGAGCGTATCCAGTCTTTCCGCGGAGATGTTATTAAACTACAAGGTGTAGGAGCTACTGCTTCATTTACCGTACGTAAAATCTCTGATGGTGTAGGCGTTGAGCGTTTGTTCCCAATCCTATCTCCAAATATTGAGTCAGTTATCTTGAACAAAAAAGGTAAAGTACGTCGTGCGAAGTTGTTTTACCTACGTGAAAGAAGTGGTAAAAGTGCTCGTATTAAAGAAAAACGTTTCTAGTAGAACGATAAATTATATAAAAAAGCGTCCCGAATTATCGAGGCGCTTTTTTTATTGGGTTTGTGGTAGACTTTTGCCTTAACTTTACGGCATTAAATAATATACTATGGGAAGTTTAGGTTTTCAGGAATTACTGATCATTGGTATCGTAGTCCTAGTTTTATTTGGTGGAAGAAAAATTCCTGAGTTCATGAGAGGTCTTGGTAAAGGTATCCGTGAATTTAACGACGCCAAGAACAACGTGAAGAAAGAATTAGAAGAAGGCATTAAAGAAAAAGACAGCACAACCGCGTAATGTTTGGTTTTACTACTATCAAAGCATTTCATACAGCATTGCAAAACGGCCAAACCACTTGTGTGGAGGCCGTTCTTTTTTATACCAAGGCCATCACTGAAAATGCACACTTAAATGCATTTTTAGAAGTATACGAAACGGAAGCATTAGAAAGAGCAAAGCAGTTAGATGCGGCAGCCGCCAATGGTGCGCTGATAGGCCCATTACACGGTGTAGTAGTGGGGTTAAAAGATGTTATTGCCCATAAAGGACATACCCTTACTGCGAGCTCAAAAATGTTGGGCAATTTTGAATCAGTTTACAATGCCACCGTTACCGAAAAATTATTAGCCGCAGGAGCTATTATTATTGGCCGTCAAAATTGCGATGAATTTGCCATGGGCAGCAGCAATGAAAATTCTGCATTCGGCCCTGTGCGCAATGCAGCCGATACCAATAAAGTTTCAGGAGGTTCTTCGGGTGGATCGGCAGTTGCCGTTCAGGCAGGACTCTGCATGATTAGCTTAGGCAGCGATACAGGCGGATCGGTAAGACAGCCAGCCGATTTTTGTGGTGTAGTGGGCATTAAACCCAGTTATGGCAGAATTTCTCGCTATGGGTTGATTGCCTATGCGTCTTCCTTTGACCAGATTGGTATTTTTTCTACCAACGTTGAAGATGCCGCATTGGTATTGGAAGTGATTGCAGGGGCAGATGACTATGATAGCACGGTTTCTCAATTACCTGTAGAAATTTACAGCAGCGCCATAACAGCCCCCGAAAAAAAATACAAGCTTGCTTATTTTAAAGAAGCATTGTATCATCCTTCCTTAGACCCAGCCATACAAGCACAAATTTTATCGTTCATACAAAGCATGCAAGCAGCAGGACATACCGTAGAAGCCATTGATTTTAATTTATTGGAATTCGTAGTCCCTACTTATTATGTGTTAACCACTGCGGAAGCATCCAGTAATTTATCGCGATATGATGGCGTACGCTTTGGTCATAGAACCAGCCAAGAAGAGATTGATTTAACTGAAATGTATAAAGCTTCTCGCTCAGAAGGATTTGGTGAAGAAGTAAAAAGAAGAATTTTACTCGGCACATTCGTGTTGAGTGAAGGATTTTTTGACGCCTATTTTACAAAAGCACAACAGGTACGTCAACTGCTGAAACAACGGACCGACGCTATTTTCAGCGAATACGATGCCATTCTCTCTCCTACTGTTCCATCACCAGCATTCAATATTGGAGAAAAATCGGATGACCCGATTGAAATGTTCTTAGCAGATATTTATACAGTATATCCTAACCTAGTGGGTATACCGGCTATATCC
>JAGOGG010000096.1 GCA_017996795.1 Sediminibacterium sp.
ATATTTTACTTTTGAAAGTAGTTGATCTGACTGATCTTCTTTAGGAGCAGCAACTTGCTTAGTTCTTTCTTTTTTTTGCGCCTGAATAGTCAAGCAACTAAAAGTTAAAATAAGAATTGGAATAAATTTTTTCATTGCGTTAAATTAGTGTAAATTCATTAGAATCTAATACCCAAACCATGGGACCTACTGAAAAATATAGTGAAGATGAGTTTAGAAAGCTTTCGAAACATTTACCAGACCTAATATATCAATTTACCAGAAGGCCAGATGGTTCTTACCATATACCTATTGCATCTGCAGGAATTGAAAATATATTTGGCTGTAAGCCTGAAGATGTTGCGGAAAGTTTTGATGCGATAACCAAGGTAATTCATCCAGAAGATTTAAAGAAGCTTCTGGATAAAATAGAATATTGTGCCGTTCATTTAACTGAGTTTGAAATAGAATTTAGAGTATGCATACCTGGGAAACCTATACAATGGATTTTAGCAAGGTCCACCCCTGAAAAATTACCAGATGGATCAATTACCGCGCATGGCTTTATTGCCAATTTTACAGAACAAAAAAAAGCATTAGAGAACCAAGAAAGTCTTACAAAGAAACTCGAAGCCGTATTAAAATCAATACCCGATTTAGTTTTTGAAGTAGGATCTGATGGAATTATTTACGATTATCATTCACAAGTAAATGATTTATTAGCTGCACCACCAGAATTATTTATTGGACGAAAATTTGCTGATATTATCCCAAAAGATGCTTCAGACGTTTTGTTATCTGCAATAGAAGAGACAACTCAAAAAGGGTACTCAACTGGAAAACAGTACAAATTAACTTTACCACATGGAATTTTTTGGTTTGAACTCTCTGTTGCTCCTTTTCAAAATGCTAATCAGGTAGATAAAAGATACATTGTATTATCTAGAAATATAACAGATAGAAAACAAATTGACGACAAGTTGAAACAGCTAAAACATGCTGTAGAGCAGAGTACATCTAGTATTGTTATCACCAATTTAGATGGTAACCTAGAATATGTAAATCAACATTTTTTAACTATTACTGGCTACACCTACGAAGAAGTAATTGGTAATAATCCAAGAATACTCAATTCTGGCTATACCAAAAAAGAAGACTATAAAGAAATGTGGGATACCATTAAATCAGGTGGTACATGGAAGGGAGAATTTTTAAATAAAAAGAAAAATGGAAAACTGTTTTGGGAAGAAGTAACTATTTCGCCTGTTAGAAATGAGGAAGGAGAAATTATTAATTTTCTAGCCATCAAAACAGATATCACGAAGCAAAAGAAAACGGCTGAAAAATTAAGAAAAATTGCATGGAATCAAAGCCATCAAGTACGTGGACCTTTAACCGATATTTTAGGCATTATCAATTTAATAAAGTTGGATATTAGCAATGAAGAAAAAGAAGAATTACTCAGTCAATTGGAAAAAGCAGCTAAGCAATTAGACGAAGCCATTCATGATGTGATTGAAGAAACCAAAAAACCCATTTAAGTATTGCTCAATATGGAATTTAATTTAGCTATTCAGTTAGTTGATATCAATCAACGAACAATATATCCTGCAAAACTAACAGTTCAAAATAATCGCATTGTTGCAATTGAAAAAATAGATGAATCGGCTATAACTACTGTTGGCTATTTAATGCCGGGTTTTATAGACAGCCATGTACATATAGAAAGCAGCATGCTTATTCCCAGCGAATTTGCACGTATTGCTGTAATGCATGGAACAGTTGGTACCGTTAGTGACCCACATGAAATTGCCAATGTTTGTGGTTTAGAAGGCGTACAGTTTATGATCAACAATGGCAAGCAAGTGCCATTCAAATTTAATTTTGGCGCACCCAGTTGTGTGCCAGCCACCGTATTTGAAACTGCAGGTGCAGCATTGGATAGTCAAGATGTGGAGGCATTGCTTGCTTCAGATGATATTAAGTACTTAAGTGAAATGATGAATTTCCCCGGCGTGCTGCACAATGATCCAGAAGTCATGAAAAAAATTGCAGCAGCACACCGGGCCGGTAAGCCCGTGGATGGGCACGCCCCCGGTCTTACCGGAGCATTGGCTAAACAGTATATAGAAGCAGGAATCTCCACCGACCATGAATGCTTTACACTAGAAGAAGCCGTAGATAAATTATCCTACGGAATGAAAATAATTATTCGCGAAGGAAGTGCCGCTAAAAATTTTGAAGCCCTTGCTGAATTAATTGACGATCATCCGAATATGATTATGCTCTGCAGCGACGATAAACATCCGGATAGTTTAGTAGAAGGTCATATCAATCAACTCTGTGCAAGAGCAGTTGCGAAAGGATTGGATGTATTTAATGTGTTAAAAGCAGCTTGCATTAATCCAGTAAAACATTACAACTTAAATATTGGAACGCTTCGCGTGGGAGACCCCGCCGACTTTATTATTGTAGAAGACTTAACTCATTTCAAGGTCTTGCAAACTTATATTGACGGGCAAGCGCTGCTTCAAGCCGCAGCAGACCCAAGTGCCGCGGCCTTACCCGCCAACGCCGCAACACCGCGCCAATCACTCATCCAATCGGTACCCGCAACACCCATCAATCAGTTTACCTGTGCGCCGGTAAATGAAATTGATTTGTCAATGCCTGTTTCCTCTTATCCAAATAGTAATGGATTGATTCCTGTTATTGAAGCCTTAGATGGACAACTCATTACCAATAAATTATACTTACCCTCAACCATTGTAGATGATTGTTTGGTAAGCAATACAGCCGATGATATATTGAAAATGGTAGTGGTGAATAGGTATCATATGGCGCCGGTTGCAAAATCATTTATTAAAAATTTTGGCTTCCGTACCGGCGCCATCGCCTCCACGGTAGCACACGATAGTCACAATATAGTAGCAGTAGGGGCAACAGATGAAGCAATTGCGGCCGCTATTAATGCGGTTATTGCAGCAGAAGGAGGAATTAGTTGTGTAGACAGCCATAATCAAACCCTAGTGCTACCCTTACCTGTTGCAGGATTAATGAGTACCGAAGATGGATTTCTTGTTGCACAGCAGTATACCGCAATAGATGCCATGGCTAAAAGTTTGGGCAGTTCATTAAGCGCTCCGTTTATGACGTTGAGTTTTATGGCATTGTTGGTGATACCCCATTTAAAATTGAGCGATAAGGGCTTGTTTGATGGAGATCAATTTGCATTCCTGTAAGCCAATAAGCTTACCCAATCGGCCCGAATACTCGCTTACATTAAAATAAACATTAGGTAAATCCCTTATTTTCGCTGAACAATTGAAGCTAATGGTTATTAATTTAAGTGAGCAGCACAGCCTGCTAAGCAACTGGGTATCTGAGTTAAGAAATGTAGAGATACAAGGCGATCGTATGCGTTTCAGAAGAAATTTAGAGCGCATTGCAGAAGTAGCTGCTTTCGAAATTAGCAAGCAATTACCTTGGGAAACCAAAGAAATACCCACTCCATTAGGCATACATGAAAGCAAGGTGTTGAGTGCGCAACCTGTATTAGCAACCATCTTAAGAGCAGGACTACCCATGCATACAGGCATGTTGAATTATTTTGACAAAGCCGATAATGCATTTGTTTCTGCATATAGAAAACACCATCGCGATGGTAGTTTCGAAATCAGTATGGAATACATGAGCTGTCCCGATTTAAATGATCGTGTAGTAATTATTTCAGACCCTATGTTGGCAACTGGCGCTTCAGTGGTTAAAACCATTCAGCATATGAAAGCAGAGGGAAACCCAGCTTCTTTTCATGTGGTAGTAGCTATTGCCTGTTCAGTGGGTATTGAGTATCTAGAAAGAGAATGTGGCGATGATATCACCATTTGGTGTGGAGATATTGATGAAGAATTAACTGCTAAATCCTATATCGTTCCAGGATTGGGCGATGCAGGCGATTTAGCATTTGGTTCTAAGCTGCAAGCATAGTATAAATTGTATCTTTAAGACCAAGTTAGGTGTATGCGAAGGATATTGCTTATGTGGATGGGGATGGTCGTTGTTGTGGTGGTTACTGCACAGGATCCGCATTTCTCGCAATTTTCCTCTTCACCACTTACATTAAACCCCGCATTCACAGGAAAATTCTTCGGCACATATAGAGTGGCTGGCAATTACAGAAACCAGTGGCCTACTATCAATAATGCTTTTACTTCTGCTACTGCATCCGTAGACTTTCAAGTTATGCAAAACAAAATGTCTCAAGGAGACAGTTGGGGTGTTGGATTCATGGGCTTTAATGACAATAGCAGCAATGGAGCAGTACAGTTTAATTATGGAACTTTCTCAACTGCTTATCATAAAAGTTTAGACGAAGATGGCATGCACCAAATAGGCTTGGGCGTTCAAGCCACTTATGCCAATATGTTGATTAATACCAGTAGTCTCAATTTTGAGGATCAACTAACTACAGCAGGATTTACCGGATTAACTTCAGAAATATTCAATTCCAGTACATTAAAATCGAGCTATGTAGATTTAAATGCAGGATTATTGTATAATGGAAGCACCAATAATCGAAACAATTTTTATTTTGGTGTAAGCATGTATCATATTAATCGGCCTAAACAATCTTTTACAGGTGCAGAATATTTATTAAAACCCAGGACCAATATACACGCTGGCACTTATTTTCCTATAGGAGCAACCACCACATTGCATTTAAGTGGATCACAAAGTTTTCAAGCCCAAGTAAGTCAAACCATCATTGGAGGTGCAATAGAATTAAATGCAACCCCTGATGAACCCAATTCAACCAGCATTTATGTTGGTGCATGGATGCGTTTAAAAGATGCCCTAATTCCTTATGTTGGTATTGAATTCAATAATATCAGAATAGGCGCAAGTTATGACTACAATACTTCTTCATTAAGAACGGCTTCAATCAATAGAGGTGGAATTGAAGTATCACTTATTTATATTAGAAGACCCAATACTGATCGTCCTGTGAACTGTCCTAAGTTTTAGGCAGCTATTTGTTATCTTTGGCGAAACACCCCCTGATTGCTCAAAGAAATCATTATATCTATTCAAGCTTACGGTGCAGCACATCAATTTATTAAAGCCAATAAATTGTGGAAATGGATTATTGTGCCAGGCATTTTATACATGTTGTTATTCATTACGGGCATGTATTTTTTTAGTCAGAGTGCCAATAACGCCATTGAGTGGATTGCACTAAGAACTGGCTTAAAAGGCTGGTTAGACACATTGGATAGCGGATTCCTAGGGTTCCTATTTACTTTCGGAACCACCTTGTTATGGATTTTATTAATGTTGTTTTATTTCTCTTTGTTCAAATACATATTTCTAATTATTGGTTCCCCAGTATTTGCTTATTTAAGTGAAAAAACAGAAGCCATCATAGAAAAAAAAGATTTCCCTTTTAATAAAGACCAATTTTTAAAAGACATTATTAGAGGAATCAAACTCTCTGTCCGAAACAGTTTATGGCAAACCGTTTATTTACTTAGCATTATTTTTTTAAGCTTAATACCGTTGATCGGTTGGTTTACGCCATTTTTAGCATTGCTATTAGAAAGCTATTACTATGGTTTTTCTATGTTAGATTATAGCATGGAAAGGCACAAAAAATCGGAAGGAGAAAGTATTGCATTTGTGAGTGCACATAAAGGCTTGGCCATGGGAAATGGAATCGTGTTTTACCTATTTCACTTTTTACCTTTGATCGGTTGGATCTTAGCCCCCTCCTATGCAGTTATTGCTGCAACTTTAAGCATATACCCTTTAAAAAAAGAGGCCATTGAACAATCCATTGCAAAAAACGGGTAAAGTCATTTTGATCCCAACGGTATTGCACGAAGAAGCATTGCATACCATACCAGCATATATTACTGATGCAATAAAAGAATGCAGCGTATTTTTTGTAGAGAACGAAAAGACAACCCGTCGTTTTTTTAAAAAGCTTTGGAAAGAAATGGTGATAGACAATTACCAATGGCATACCATACATAAAGCAGAAGCAGCGGTTACCAAGGCATTTATTGATGCATTAGAAAAAGGCCATACCATTGGAATTGTAAGTGAAGCAGGTTGCCCAGGCATTGCAGATCCTGGACAAATTTTGGTAGAAGCCGCGCAGTTAAAGGGATTTAAAGTAACTCCACTGGTAGGACCCAGTTCTATTTTGCTGGCGCTAATGGCCAGTGGAATGAATGGACAATGCTTCCAATTTAATGGATACTTACCTATTGACTCATTAGAAAAAAAGAAAAAAATAAAAGCACTCGAAGAAGATTCACAACGCAATCAATGCACCCATATTTTTATTGAAACCCCTTATAGAAACAATCAATTATTGGGAGATCTATTACAAAGTTGCAAAGCAACCACCCGTATTTGTATAGCCAAAAATATAACAGCACCCGACGAAACAATTGTAACAAAAACCGTTCAGGACTGGGCAAAAAAATTACCGGAACTCCATAAAATTCCGGTAATCTTTTTAATACAAGCTTAAACAAGTAAAGCTAACTAGACGCTGTGGCGCATTAATGGTTCTTCGGCGCAATAATCGTTTCATTGCCTACGCCTCTTACTTCTAAGATACTGTCTACAATGTATTTTTCTACGCCGCGCCAAGGCAATGCACCTAAGTAGCGTTTATAATGTACATTGATTTCTCTACCTGAATTTTGATTCAATACATTGGCCACTTTTTCATCTACCACACTAAACACAAATTCATTACTCTGTACATTGGCTTTAAAACCACTCTGAATTAAATTGCCTTCGTAGGTTTTAAATACAAATCCTTTTTGTTGAAAGGTATTCAGTATACCCGCTTTGGTACCTTCTGAGTACACAAAATAAAAACGCCAATAAACAACTATTGCCAGCACCAATAAAATAATGGTGGTAGCACTCCAAGCAAATTTTTTCATAGTCATATTACAATCCGTATTGGTCAACAAGGTAGATAAGTGCAGCCATATTCACTGCACCCAAATTCAATTCTCTTTTATTTACATTTTCAAACACATCAGAACGAGCATGGTGAATATCAAAATAACGTTGGCTATCGGGCATTAAACCTGCAATGGGCGTTCCAAAAGTTCTATTGAGTGGACCAATATCGGCACCACCCCCACCTGCTTGTAAGAAGTCGGTACCATATGGTTTTAACAAAGGCAACCAGCTTTGTATTTTAGTTAACTGCGCTGGAGACACGGTAAATCCAAATCCTCGCGGTGTAAATCCACCCGCATCCGATTCTAATGCAAAAACATGTTTTTCATTGTTCTTCTTAGCTTCTTCTGCATATTTATTACCACCACGCATGCCATTTTCTTCGTTGGCAAACAACACAAATCGAAGGGTTCTTTTTGGTTTATAACCCAATACTTTTAATGCACGCATGATTTCAATGGTTTGCACAATACCCGCACCATCATCGTGCGCACCTTCATTTACATCCCAACTATCTAAATGACCACCTACCGTAATATATTCATTCGGAAATTCGGTACCAGTTAATTCGGCTACTACTGAATGCCCCACTACATCAGGGCCAAATGAACCATTGGTTGTCATGGAAACTTTAATGGAACCATTTCTTGTAGTAGACCAAATAAAATCAGCGTCTTCATTGCCCAAAGCAATTGCTGGAATTTTTGGATAAGCTTCATCATAACCTGTTGTACCTGTATGCGGATTATTATCGGTGGCTTCGGTTAAAGAACGAATCATCACCCCCACTGCACCATATTTTGCAGCACGACTAGGCCCTGATCTTCTGTACTGACCAGCTTCACCGTACGATTTAAATGTTTGAATATTGGTTGGATTGAATTTGTTGTTGAAGTAAACAATCTTTCCTTTTAATTGGTCTTTCTTGGCTTCCATTTCATCAAAATCTTGCACAGCAATTACTTCAGCCACCAATGGTTTGCCACCCGTACCCAATGAATTACCCAAAGCCAATACATCTAATGAACGATTGGTTTTTTTACCGTTTTGTATTACTACAGTTGCCTGGTCTTTACCCCCTCTTTTCCAATTGGGCATCATGCATTCTTGCAAAAACACTTTGTCAGCGCCTAATTTTTTAAGGGATGCTTCGCCCCACTGAACTGCTTTGGTATACTGAAC
>JAGOGG010000097.1 GCA_017996795.1 Sediminibacterium sp.
GATAGAAGAAAATAATAAGATGAGAAGATATCAAAGTACTGATAATTGAATAAGTAGATTGTGTTATTCTTTCATGAAGTAATTTTCATTGCAGTAAACGCATTTGCATTCAAGCTCTACTCTATATATATGCATTTAAAAAATGCGCAGGTAAAATTTTCTTCATATCAAAAAATGTTACGACAAGTAAGCTTTAATCACTATCCAAATATTGAAGTAAAAAAAGAAGCTGTGATTGGCGGGATGGGAAGCTCGGGGAACTCAGAGGGCTTCCATGTTCATCTACATCTACAACTTGAGTTTCGAGATGAAAAGGGAAATATTATTGTTATTGACCCAGCAAAAGTTTTCGGTATGCCATCTTCACTAAATTTAAGTTCTGCTGAATCTATTTTATATTCAACTTGGGTGAATTCTACTTTTAGCCCAGCGTTTCTCAAACTAATATCTCCAATTAGTTGAGGAGCGTTTAAGTCTCCGCTGATTTGTAAATTCCCTTTTGCAATTCCACTTAAATTACTAAAGAGCCCAGTAAGTAAGTTTTCTATGATATCTATCTTTGTTTCATTTAATTGAATATCGGTACTAAATGAATTTCCAGTTGTGTCTTTGGTATTGTAAGACCCATTTGCACTTAAATTATAGTCAGTATTAGGCGAATTGACTTTAAAAGGAATTAAGCCTGTTTTACTATCATATCCTGCATCTATTTCTACTACCCCAAGGGAGTCTTGTTCGTAACTAAATTCGGTTGCTTTTAAATTTGCTTTCGCTACAAAATCTCCAAAAAAGTCGGACAGTTTTACTTCTCCACTAACTACTCCTTCCAAAGTTTCTTTTTTCATGAAAAGAGAGGTAATATCTCCTAAGACTATATTTTTTAATTTAACAATCAGATTGCTAGTATTTCCTCCATCTTCTTCTTCGGTTTCAATTTTAATTTCTTGAAAACCGCCTTGTGAAAATTGAACGTTGTTTGCACTTAACAGATGTTTTCGAATGATTAATTCCCCTTTTTCTTCAATGGTCCATCGCTTTTCGTTTAATACAAAACTAGATGGTCTAAACATTATTCTAACTCCATCTTCCAAAGTATACACATCTGCCAATAGGGAAGCATCGTCTAATGTACTATTGGCCTTGGTATTGATTGAAACGATGGAATGGTCATTTGCTGAAGTGATATTGATGACCGAATTAGGTAGGTTTAAACTGTCTCCAATTTCAATATTTTTGATATTGGTGGTTACACTTAAAGAATCAAAATTGCCCTTCCCTTCTAATTGAAATCCGGTAGCCGCATATCGGTCGTATTTACCGTAAGGCACATATGCATTAACCCCTAAGGCAATATTTTTAGTATCAATTGATCCATTAATATTTACATCGTTAAAGCCACTTATTTTATTGGTGAATATTTTAAAATAAGGCTCAATGTAAAAACTATTAAAAGTAAAATTGAATTGTTGGTTTTTAGGAGTTGTTTTAGGAGACTGAACGTAAGCAGGATAATAGTTGTGTAAAAATGCTTGAAAGCTAGAAGGTAATTCTGCAATATCAAATTTGCCAATAATGCTTGCATTAAAATCGTTACTACCTACATGAAGGGTTTTTACTGAATCTGAATAACTCGACACTAAATTTAACGAGTCAAACTGAATGCTGGTATTCGGGTTTTGTATACTGGCGTTTAAGAGTTTAGCAGAACCAATAAATTGGTCAATATTTTTTCCTGAAAAGTTTACATCTAATAAACCTGCTACTTTTATTTCATTTTTAATGAGATTCAAAGCAAACAAATCTGCTTTGGATAAATCCCCTACAATATTGAATAAAGGCAGTTCTTTACTAAAATCAACTTCCACATTACTGGTAAATCCAAGATTGGGGTCGTCAATTTCTAACTCTCCATTAAATGATTTTTTCTGAATGGTTCCGTTTGCAATGATATTGGTATAGGTGTAATTGTTATAACCAACAGAATGAACGGTGCCGTCAAATGTTGTTTTTAACTTATTAATATTGAAACTGCTTCCTGTTAATTTTCCACTAAAGTTGATTAATCCCAATGAATCAATTTGTAAAAATTTTCCTAAATGAAATCGTTTTGTACTGATGAATCCATCAAATGAAGGTTCTCCTACCATTGGTAGCTTCAAGCTTATATTGGTTTGTACGCCTCCTAATTTTGTGGAGAATACGCCCGTAGTATTGAAATTTTGAATAGTGCCATTGAAGTTGCCTCTATAAGTAATATTGCCCAATGCACTTAAGTTGGGATTAGTGACTCCCTTTAATTCAGGGACAAATATTCCTAAATCGTAAGCATTGGTTAGTAGGGTGCCGTTGCTTAGTTTTATTTGAGTTGTATTGATGGCTGGCAATCCTTTCATCATAAGGTTCCCAGTTAACTGTGTATTTGCCCCTATACTTGCATTCAGTGCAGTTACATTAAATGCAGATACGGTTCCTTCAAAATTTCCTCCGATGTTAATGCGTTTATTCCATCCTTTTAATTCTGGGGCAAAATATGCAATATCGTCACTATGTATAGTTGCTTTATTAAACTTGGCAACCATGGTTACTTTATTGATGTAATCTGCAAAGTCTTTATTAAAATCTTGGTACCGCATGGCATAATAGTTTCCCAATTTGCTCTTATTGGTTTGCAAATCGAGGTTGCGGAATTCCATTATTTGTGGAGTAAATTTAATATCTGCTGAAAGTTTTCTTAACTCAAAACCACTTCTGTCTTTTGCTCTTATTTTAGCGTTTGCTGAAAGAGTGTCTTTGTTCATTTCAAATGAACGTAGGGTTCCATTTAAATTGAATAATTCAATATGTGCTTCATCAAACCCTTTACTAGCCATATTGGTATTGCCTTCTATAAACAATGAGCCATTATTTATTTGAATATTTTTCACCTTGATGCCTATGTCGCCAGGATTAAAATACATTTCTTTTCCATTATAATATGGGGTGATTTTTTTAAGTTTTGGTGGTCTTAATCCATCTAAGTTTTGTAAAACTACCCTTGGCTCTGTGAGTGTAATATCATTGATGTAGTAAAGATTTTTTGCGAAATCAATTTTTTCAGCATCTACTTCTAATGCGCCAACTTTCAAAGTGTTTTGTGTGCCAATCCATAAGTCATTTTGAAAAAAATGAACATTTTTAAGGTTAATTTTTTTCAAATTTAATTCGAATCCTTTTTTCTTCTTTTTGGTAGAAGTAGGGCTGCTAAAATAATCAGCTATAAATTGGTAGTTCCAAATGGAATCTTTTCTTTGCAATTTTACCACTGCATTTTCTAGCCCAATAAACTTTAATTCTGCTTTATCTTTTAAGAAAAACCAATCGGTAATATTTACTTTTAAACTACCCGCATACAAAAGGGTATCTTTTTGTTGATCTCTAATCAAAGTGCCTTCCATGCTAACTTTACTGAAAAGAGAAAAGCTAACTTTATTAATTCTTACTTCGACACCTAAAGAGTTACTCAGCTTCCCCGTTGCATATTTAACCAATGCATTCTGTACTAAATCTGTTTGTATGGCTAGATACAACAGAATTAATACCGTTAATAGGATGAGTACGAATTTCCTGAATATGATCAAAAATTTACGCAGGGCTGAGCTATTTACTTTTAATAATCAGGTTAGTAAAGCAATTTAAGTACCAAACTAATATGCAGGGTTAACGCCTGTATAATTGGAAGGGGTAATAGCTTTTAATTCTTTTTTGAGCGCAGGGCTGATTTTTAAAGAATTGATAAATTGGTGAATAGCCACTTTGTCTATCTTTTGTTTGCCCCTCGTTAAGTCTTTTAAAGCCTCGTATGGATTGGGATAATTTTCTCTTCTTAGAATAGTTTGAATGGCTTCAGCTACAACTGGCCAGTTATTTTCTAAGTCTGCTTTAATGGCTGGTTCATTTAAGATGAGCTTAGACAATCCTTTCTCTAAAGATTGAATGGCAATACTGATATGCCCCATGGGAACACCCATATTCCTTAATACAGTGGAATCTGTTAAATCTCTTTGTAATCTACTGATAGGCAATTTCCCACTTAAATGTTCTAACAATGCATTGGCAATGCCAAAATTACCTTCTGCATTTTCAAAATCGATTGGGTTTACTTTATGAGGCATAGCGGAAGAACCAACTTCCCCCTTTTTAGTTTGCTGTTTAAAATAGTCCATGCTGATATAAGTCCAAATATCTCTACATAAGTCTATCAAAATATTATTTATCCTCTTTAATGCATCAAAATGTGCTGCTAGTGAATCATAGTGTTCAATTTGTGTAGTAAATTGCATTCTTTGCAAACCCAATACTTCTTCCACAAATTTATTACCTAATAAAACCCAGTTTTTCTTTGGGAATGCAATATGGTGCGCATTAAAATTGCCCGTTGCTCCGCCGAATTTTGCTGCATATGGGATACTGCTAAACAATTCAATTTGATTGTGAATACGTTCTACAAAAACCATGAATTCTTTTCCTAACTTGGTAGGAGAAGCTGCCTGACCATGCGTTCTTGCTAACAACGGAATTTCCTTCCATTGTGCGGCAAGTGTATAAATCATATTTTGTAGATTGATCAATGCAGGTAGGTATTCATGTTCCATAGCATGTTTCCAGCTAAGTGGGATAGCAGTATTGTTGATATCCTGAGAAGTTAATCCAAAGTGAATCCATTCTTTTAAATGACCTATTCCTGCTTTTTCAACTTGTTCCTTTAAAAAATATTCCACTGCCTTTACATCATGATTCGTTACCGACTCTAATTGTTTAATTTGATAGGCATTGTCTACACTAAAATTTTCCAACATACTGCGAAGAGCTTGTCTGGATTTGATCGGCAGTTTAAAAAACTTTTGGTCTGCTAAAAAAAAGAAATACTCTACTTCTACCAATACCCTGTATTTAATAAGGGCATATTCTGCAAAATATTCGTCTAAATGTGCTACTTTATTTCTATATCTGCCATCTATGGGCGAAAGCGCTGTTAATTGAGTCAGTTCCATATGATTTTTAAATAGGGAATAGTTAAATAGTATAATTAATCTTTTCTTTGCACAAAAGTAGCTGAATTGAACAAGAAGATACGAGTTGGGGCCGTAAGTTATTTAAATACTAAACCCATGATGTTTGGTATCAAAAGGTCGGGCCTGTTAGACCGAATCATTCTAACCGAAGATTATCCTGCCCGAATAGCTGCCGATTTAAAAAACGATCAAATTGATATTGGTCTTATTCCGGTGGCTATGATCCCCTCCATACAAAATGCCCATATTGTAGCTGATTATTGTATTTCGGCAGAAGAAGACGTGGCTTCTGTTGCAATTTTTAGCGAAGTGCCCCTTCAAGAGGTAAAAAAAGTATTGCTCGACTATCAAAGCAGAACTTCTGTTAATTTGGCCAGAATTTTATTAAAAGAATATTGGCAGCTTGATGTTGAATTGGAAGCCGCTTCTTTGGATTTTAGGGATCAAATCAAAGGAACAACGGCAGGAGTTGTTATTGGGGATAGGGCTTTAGAACAGCGATTAATTTCGCCTTATATGTATGACTTGGCAACGGCTTGGAATAACCATACTGGCTTACCCTTTGTTTTTGCTGCTTGGGTAGCCAATAAGCCCATTGACCCCGATTTTATTGATGCATTTAATAGAGCATTGGGATATGGGTTAAAACACTTAGATGAAGTTGTTGCAGAACAATCTTATCCATACTATGATTTGAAAACCTATTACACGGAGAATATTCAATATAATTTAAGCCCAGAAAAAATAAAAGCCATTGAGTTATTCCACCAAAAATTGAAACAATTACAAACAGCAGACCTTTCATGAATGCAATAACCGTCATCAGTATTTGTTTCAATAATCTATCTGATTTACAAAAAACATGTGTTTCTATAGATGCACAAACTGTTCACCCTCATGAACATTTAATTATCAATGGGTCTACCAATGACGAAATTGCTGATTGGTTAAATAGTCAACCACAGCCTAGATACAGACGATGGATCAACGAAAGAGACAAGGGGATTGGAGATGCATTTAATAAAGGCATTCTGAATGCGAGCCATCCCATTACTCATTTATTGCATGCGGGGGATACTTATGCATCTGAAAATGTATTGGCAATTGTACAAAATTTCTATGCTAAACACCCACAAATTTCTTGGTCTAGTGGAAATATTAGGGTGGTAAGAGGAGGCGAAACCATCGTAATTGGGAAACCATTTGATGCAAGTAAGCTTTATCGAGGTATGAGAAGTGTAGCACATCCTACTTGGTTTGTAAAAAAAGAAGTGTATAACAGAATTGGCTTCTTCAATAATGATTTTAAAATAGCCATGGATTACGATTTGATGTGCCGTATTGCAAATGAGCCCTATGGTTATATCAATGAAACCATTGCCATATTTGATGATTCAGGCATTAGCACCAAGAATTATAAGCAATCATTAAAAGACAATATTGCCATTTACGAACACTATTTTGGCTATTCCTTAAAATGCAGAATCTGGCAATTACGATTACGCATTTTGCATTGGTTATTGCAAACGAGTTTGGGGAAATGGCTGTTTAAAATAAAGAAGGCATTGGGTTTAGCCAATGCATAAATGATTAAGGCTTTACTGCAGACCTGCCAGTTTCGTCCATTCTATGTAAAAGAATTCCAATTTGGTTGGCTGCTAAATACTCGTCTACTGCTTTTCTAGACCCTTTCCAAAAACCATAATCATCAATGATTAATACCCCCTTTGATACCAAGAGTGGATACAACTGTTCCATTTCGTGTTTGGTAGATTCATACCAATCGGTGTCTAATCTTAGTAAAGCAGTTTGTCCGGGTAAAGTGGCTGGTATGGTTTTCAAAATATCTCCTTGAACAAAATGTATTTTTTCCGAAGGATATCCTGTTAATGCTATATTCCTTTTTACTTCTTCTAACCCTGAATAAGCCCAAACCACGCTATCTGTTTTTTTATTGAAGTCTTGTTTCAATTGAGATGCAGCATCTCTATTTAATTGGTCAACGTCTTCGGAAGTAGGTGCAGTCATGCCTTCAAAAGTATCGTAGAGATATAATTCACGATCGTTTACACCCAAGGCCAACAAAGTTTCTGCAATGGCCATCATAGAGCCCCCCTTCCATACACCACATTCAACTAAAGCCCCCGGAATTTGATTTTTCACCACATATTGCACACTTTCAATTAAACCATATAGTCTTTCTGGACTGGTCATGGTATAGGGCCTTACCTTGGCAATAATATTTTCATGAATGGTTTCAAAATCAGGTGGCAATGCCGCTTTTTGTTCGTCTTGACCAAATAAAACTTTAAGTGCCTTGATGGGTTTAATCTTCATTACTACAGCTTGAGAAAGTAAAAATAACAGCTATTTAAATAGCTTGATACAATTTGAGTGTTTGATTGGCTGTTTTGTCCCAATTAAATAAATGCGCTCGATTATGACCGAGTTGAACCAATTGATTTTGCAGAGATGAATTGTTGAATACTTCTCTTATTTTTTCGGTCATATCATCGGTATTATTTGGGTCGATTAAAACTGCCGCATCACCCGCGATCTCTGCAGTGCTAGACCCTTTTGAAGTTATGACCGGACAACCACATGCAAAGGCTTCAATAATGGGTAATCCAAAACCTTCATACAAACTAGGATATACCAAGCACTGTGCATGGTTATACAATGAAGCCAATTGTTCGTTATCATGAATGGGTTGATAAATCACCCGATGATTCAAATGCAGGGTTTTCAATTGAGTTAATTCCGCATTTTTAAAAGCCCCACCGCCCGCACATACCAAATATAAATCAGGATTTGTTTGCATGATTGGAATTAAGCTTTGTACCAATCGGTCAAAGTTTTTATACGCGTACCTTTTACCCGTATAAAGCAAATAGGGTTGTTCAAATAATTGAGGTAGGGTAGCCCTTTCAATATTTGTATTAAAGCTATTACCATGATAAATGGTTTCAATTTTATTGGGATCAACACCACAT
>JAGOGG010000098.1 GCA_017996795.1 Sediminibacterium sp.
TTCTCCATAAAAAATCGTGTGATAATTCTTTTGAAGTAGGTGCTTTAAATGATTCTACCTGCACCCCTTGTGGGTTCATTACGCCAAAAACATCTCTGATCAATCCATCTTTACCACTGGCATCCATTCCTTGAATAACAATCAATAAAGAATGCTTGGATTCTGCATACAATAAATTTTGTAATTCAGTCAGTTCTTTCAATATCATCAAAGTTTTTGCCTTTGTTTTTTCTTTGTTGAATTGCTTGGGTGCTTTGGTGCTAATTTTATTTAAACGAACTGTTTGCATGATTCATTGTTTACTTAAATGTATTGATTTAGTACCGTAAAAACGGCATCTTTGATAAAATTTGACTGTGCAAAAACAATTATTGAATTGGCTTATTTTTAGCTTACTCTGCCTTATTTGGGGTAGTTCTTTCATCCTAATGAAAGGGGGCATGAATGTGTTAAGCCCTTATCAGGTGGCATCTATCCGAATTATTAGTGCAGGTTTAGTCCTATTGCCTTTTGCAGCCAAAGCCATGCGTAATATTGCTATAGAGAAGCGAGGAGTAGTTGTTTTATCGGGTTTATTGGGCAGTTTTTTCCCAGCTTATTTGTTTTGCATTGCAGAAACAAAAATTGATAGTGCACTGGCTGGTATCATGAATGCCTTGACCCCTCTTTTTGTAATCCTTACCGGAATCTCTTTCTTTCAGTTACAAGTAAAGAAATTACAATTAATCGGAATCATTGTTGGTTTTATTGGGCTGTCTTTATTGGTAGCAGCAGGCTCCAATATTAGTTTAGAATATTTTTCTTATTCCTTGTTGGTATTATTGGCAACCCTATTTTATGGAATCAATGTGAATATGGTAGGAAAACATATGCAAGGCATTGGGTCATTAGAAATTGCTTCCATGGCTTTTGTGTTCTTGCTGATTCCATGCTCCATCATTTTATATTTTACGGGTTATTTTGCACTACCCTTAACAGAAGATGCCTATCTCTTATCTACTGGCGCATCTGCTGTTCTAGGAATTTTTGGTACAGCAGTGGCTTCTGTATTATTTTATATGTTGGTAAAAAGGGCTGGGGCATTATTCGCTTCCATGGTAACTTATGGAATCCCCTTTGTAGCCATTGGTTGGGGTATCTGGGGTGGTGAGCAGGTAAACTTAATTCAAGTTACCTGCTGTGGAATTATTTTAGTGGGTGTTTATTTAGCGAACAAGAAATAATTAAACCGTCATCATTTCTTTTTCTTTGGTAGCCAAATGTTTTTCTACCAAGGCAATATGTTTGTCGGTTAATTCTTGAATATCTTTTTCTGCGTCTTTGGCCGCATCTTCACTTAAACCATCTTTCTGTAATTTCTTCACATCTTCAATGGCGTCTCTACGGATATTTCGGATGGCTACTTTTGCTTGCTCTCCTTCTCCACCTGCTTTTTTCACTAGTTCCTTTCTGCGTTCTTCGGTTAAAGGTGGCATAAATAACCTGATCTGAACCCCATCATTCTGAGGGGTAATACCAATATTAGCTGCCATAATAGAACGCTCTATCAAAGCCAACATATTCTTTTCCCATGGTTGTATACTGATGGTTCTGGCGTCTAATACGGTGATATTGGCTACCTGTGCAATAGGGGTAGGCGATCCATAATAATCTACATTAATCCCATCCAACATATTTGGATTGGCTTTTCCTGCTCTAATTTTAACTAGCTCCGCTTCTAAATGCACAATGGCTTTTTTCATGGTATCCGTAGCATCATCTATGATCATTCCTAATTCTTCAGACATAATTAAAATTTAAGTGGGGCAAATTTAATAAATGAATCCATACTTTATGCATTAAATGCTTTTATCTTCGCCGTAAATTACCGAATTTGTTATGGCAAGTATAGCTGATTTAAAAAGCACAGCAACCCAAGTTAGAAGAGATATCGTGCGCATGGTGCACGGGGTTCAAAGCGGTCATCCAGGTGGATCATTGGGTTGTACCGATGTAGTTACTGCGCTCTATTTTCATAGTATGAAGCACGATGTTCATTTTAGCATGGACGGAAAACAAGAAGACCTATTCTTTTTGTCTAATGGACATATTTCTCCTTTATATTATTCTGTTCTTGCCCGTGCAGGCTATTTTGAAGTAAAAGAGTTGGCTAGTTTTAGAAAAATCAATACCCGCTTACAAGGGCACCCCACTACCCACGAACATTTACCAGGGGTACGTATTGCAAGTGGTTCTTTGGGTCAGGGGTTGAGCGTAGCTGTAGGCGCAGCGCTTACCAAGAAATTAAACCAAGACCCTCATTTGGTTTTCTCTTTACATGGAGATGGAGAATTACAAGAAGGACAAATTTGGGAAGCCGTGATGTTTGCTTCTCACAATAAAGTAGATAACCTAATTAGCATAGTAGATTTGAATGGTCAACAAATTGATGGACCTACCAGCAAAGTATTGTCTTTAGGTAATTTGCGCAGTAAGTTTGAAGCATTTGATTGGACCGTTCTAGACATGGATGGAAATGATATGGATAGTGTGGTGGCTGTTTTAGACAAAGCCAAATCAAAGACTGGAAACGGAAAGCCTATTTGCATTTTAATGAAAACAGAAATGGGCAAAGGAGTAGATTTCATGGAAGGCAGCCACGAATGGCACGGAATTGCTCCTAGTGATGAGCAATTGGCTAAAGCTTTGGCTCAGTTACCGGAAACTTTAGGAGATTATTAAAATATCAACTACCAAGCTTTTAAATTAGTTAAGTGCGCAGCTCAAAAGGTTGCGCACTTGTTTTTTGTGCGGTCACCCAAGCTGCTGTAAATGAAATAGCAGTAACAGTAAACAATACCAAGACAAAATCTAATGGCATTATTTTTACTGGATAATAATCAATAATAAAAGTGGAGCCGCCTAATTTAATTAAATGAAATTGCTCTTGCAGCCAGCAAATTCCTCCACCCAATACAATACCAGCACCTGCCCCAATGGCAGCCAGCAATAATCCCTCTAATAAAAAAATTTGTCTAATTCTATTGCTCGATGCGCCCAACGCACGCAATACAGCAATGTCTTTTTGTTTTTCTAAAACCAACATACTCAATGCCCCAATCATATTGAATGCAGCAACTACTAGAATTAAAGAAAGTATGCCATAGATCACCCATTTTTCTAGTTGCATGACCGAGTACAAAGTGGCATTTTGTTGGTAACGGGTTTGTATTTTAACCTGATCACCTAATATATTTTGTAATTGCTTTACCAGGTTATTGTTGTTCTCTTTTGCATTTATTTCTATTGCACTGTATTCATTCGATTTTAGCCCCAACATATATTGTACAAATGCCAGATTGGTAAATGCATATTTATTGTCAAATTCTTGTTGTACTATAAATGCACCCGATGGTATTACAGAGAATGAATTCAATCCATCTCCCGTTAATAAATTCCCATTACGATTGGGGAAATACAGTGTTGCGGCTTCTAAAACTTGCTCGGTATTGATTCCAGCAGCGTTTTCAATCCCCCCACCCATAACGATTCCAGGGATACTGGCGTTACCCAATTCAAAACTTCCTCTTCGTATATATTGTTGAATAGGGTTTACCTGGGTATAATTATTTTCGACTCCTTTAATTGTAACAATCGTTTGGTAAGCTCCAGTTAAAAGTGCTTTTTCTTCTGCAACAAAACTATACGCTTTGATGTCTTTTATCGCTTTTAATTGGGCTGCTTTGGCTGCGCTTAATTCAACTATTTTTCCCTTTAATGGAACTACTTTATACGCTGGATAAAAATCGCCATACAAGCCTTTTACTAGGTCTTCAAATCCATTGAATACACTTAGAATGATAATTAAGGAAGCTGTGCCAACAGCAATAGCGGTAATGGCTATCCATGCAATAATATTGATTGCATTGGTGGTTTTTTTAGAGCGAAAATAGCGCCAGGCAAAGAGCAGGTTCATTCGCCTTTCTCATTTATTTTCTTGAATACTTCCTCCATTTTAAATACATAATCTAAAGTATCGTCGTTGTAAAAATGAATCACAGGAATCCTTCTTAGCTGGTGCTTCATTTTATCGGCCAACTCTTTTTTGATTTCCCAAGCTTTTGATTCAATTTTCTTCATTACTGCCGCAGCATCTTTTACTTGGAATAAACTCAAATAAACCCTTGCTTCGAGTAAGTCTGGGGTTACTTTAACACTAGCTATGGAAACCATTCCCCCATCAATCATAGATAGGTTTAATCTCCTGAATATATCGTTGAATTGTTCTTGTAATGCTCCGGCTACCTGCCGCTGTCTTTTTCCTTCCTCCATAATATCAAGGTTTATGGGTGTAAAATTAGTTACTTTGCCTTGTTTCACCATTTATTCCTGTATGAAGCGTTTTGAGCGAATCCTATTTTACCTGAGAAGTCAACAAAAAAACATTGTATTGTATGTGGTTTTTAACCTGCTTTCCATCGTTTTTTCATTGATATCGTTGGTGATGCTGGCCCCTTTCTTAGGCTTATTATTTGCCAAAGAAAAATTAATTACCAGTAAACCTACCCTAAGCTTTACTTCGGATGGAGCAGATGCAATACTGGCACACTTAAAATACTATTTAAGTATGCTCATTCAAGAAAAAGGTGAAGTGTATGCATTGGGGGCAATCTGCATCATTATAATCATTTCTATATTTTTCAAAAACGCATTTACCTATTTGTCTTTTAGGGTATTGGCTCCTATGCGCAATTACGTGATGACTAAATTAAGGTCTGACCTATATGCAAAAATTCTACAGTTGCCCATTGGCTTTTTTACTGAACAAAAAAAAGGAGACATCATCAGTAGAATGAGTAATGATGCCAATGAAGTAGAATGGAGTGTGATGAGTACGTTAGAAGGTTTAATCAGAGATCCTTTAAATATTTTAATCATTCTAGGTGTATTGGTTTACATCAGCCCAGTGCTCTCTGTGTTCTTATTGGTGCTTCTTCCATTAACAGGTTTTTTAATTGGAAGAATAAGCCGATCACTAAAAAAACAATCCACTGCATCTGCAGAAGAGTTGGGTACACTAATGAGTATCTTAGATGAAACATTAGGTGGGCTAAGAGTGATCAAAGCATTTAATGCAGAGAAAATTTTACGCAATC
Organism: Sediminibacterium sp.; assembly: GCA_017996795.1. Taxonomy (GTDB): domain Bacteria; phylum Bacteroidota; class Bacteroidia; order Chitinophagales; family Chitinophagaceae; genus Sediminibacterium. The sequence continues at coordinate 5,136 of JAGOGG010000098.1, forward strand.
GTTTTTTCAGTACGAATAATAACCTGAACCATATTCGCAATAAAATGAATTTTAGAAAAGACTTGGCTTCGCCTATGTCTGAATTCATGGGAGTGATGGTGTTGAGTTGTATACTCTGGTTTGGTGGAAGATTGGTTTTAAACAATGAAGCAGGATTAGAAGCCACTGGTTTCATCAACTATATTGTCATCTTTACACAAATCATCAATCCTGCTAAATCCTTGTCTACAGCGTTTTACAACGCGCAAAGAGGTAGCGCCGCCATACAGCGTATTGAAGAAATTTTGCAAGCCCCTATTACCGTTACAGATTTGCCCAATGCCAAAACCCTCACTCAGTTTGAACATTCCATTGAATTTAAACAAGTGAGTTTTTCTTACAACGACACACCTATTTTAAAAAATATTAACCTCACTATTCAAAAAGGAAAGACCATTGCATTAGTGGGTTCATCAGGAGCAGGCAAAAGCAGTTTGGCTGATTTAATTCCAAGATTTCACGATGTGAGTAGCGGTGAAATTTTAATTGATGGCATTAATATCAAAGAATACACTTTACACAGTATTCGTTCAATGATGGGGATTGTAACCCAAGAGCCGATTTTATTTAATGATACCATTGCTGGCAATATTGCATTAGGCATTGACAATGTAAATGATCAGGATATTGAACATGCAGCAAAAGTGGCCAATGCCTCTGATTTTATTCATAAAAAAGAAGAAGGCTTTCAAACCAATATTGGCGACCGTGGTGGTAAACTAAGTGGTGGAGAAAGACAGCGTGTGACCATTGCTAGAGCGGTATTAAAAAATCCACCCATCCTTATTTTAGATGAAGCTACTTCATCATTAGATACCGAAAGTGAACGATTGGTGCAAGACGCCATTAATAATATGATGCAAAATAGAACCTCTATTGTAATTGCGCATCGGCTCAGCACCATTAGACATGCTGACGAAATCATTGTACTACAAAAGGGTGAAATTGCAGAAAGAGGAACCCACGATCATTTACTAGCCCAAGGAGGAATCTACAGAAAGTTGGTAGACATGCAAGAAGTAAAATAAAAAGCCCCGAAATCATTCGGGGCCGTATCAGTTAGTTTGGTTGAACTAATTAATCTTGGTTGGGCTTTACCAATCCTAGTTTAGCTTCTAAGCTTAAAGTAGCATGTGGTACAGCACGCAATCTTGCTTTGTCAATTAAACGGCCGGTAACTCTGCAGATACCATAAGTTTTATTTTCAATACGCATGATGGCTTTTTCTAAATGGTCAATATAGGTAATTTGACGACTAGCCATTTGACTTAACTGCTCTTTCTCCATGCTCATGGTTCCATCTTCCATAGTCATGTAACGCGCGTCGTCATTGTCTCCGCCCATTTCGTCCTTACGGGTAATTAAACCTTGTAAATAAGCTAATTCTTTTTTAGCAGCATCTAACTTTTTGTTGATCAAGTCTCTAAACTCACCTAAGTCGGTATCATTGTATTTAACCAATGGGCCTTGGGGTTTAGGTGCTTCTACTCTTTTTTCTAATGGGGTATAGCCTGGGCTATAGGTAACACTCGATTTGGTATTGATCTTAGGTACTTTCACGTCTTTAATGGGACCTGGCACTTTTTTTACTGGTTTTACAGGAGGTGCAGGTGGAGCTTTAACCACTGGTTTAGCAGGTGCTACTGGTTTGGCAGGAGCAGGTGCTGGTGCAGCTGGTTTTGCGGGTGCCGGTGTTGCTTTAACAACTGGCTTTGCTGGAGCTGGTGCTGCTTTTACCGGGGCTTTTGCTACTGGTTTAGCAGGTGCTGGTGCAGTAGGTTTTGCGGTTGCTTTAACCGCAGGTTTTGCAACTGGTTTTACCGGAGCTTTCGCTACTGGTTTTGCAGCAGGCTTTGCAGGTGCTTTAGCAACTGGCTTTGCAGGCGCTTTGGCTGCTGGTTTTGCTGGTGCTTTCGCAACTGGTTTAGCAGGTGCTTTCGCAACTGGTTTAGCAGGTGCTTTAACTACTGATTTGGCAGCTGGTTTTGCAGGTGCTTTCGCAACTGGTTTTGCAGGCGCTTTAGCCGCTGGTTTAGCAGCAGGCTTAGCTGGTGCCTTTGCAGCAGGTTTTGCTGCAGCTTTGGCTGGAGCCGCCTTTACCACTTTTTTGGGAGTTGCTTTGGGGGCTGGTTTCTTTGTAGCCATAGGTCTTATCCTTTTTTGTTTACAACCACGGTTAATGCAATGTCATTTACTTCTATTGGTGTGCCAGATGCAAGATCTAACACCCATTCAATGCCATCTGCTAATATTTCGCGGCAAATATAGTCGTTAAATTTAATAATAGAAGGCTTTAGGGGGGTGCCTTCAGGTAACTGTACGAATATACGGTCTGTTAAATCAAAACCCGATTCTTTTCTAATATTTTGTACACGATTTACAAATTCTCTGGCTTCCCCTTCTTGTTTTAACTCATCAGATAGGGTAATATCCAGCGCAACCGTCAATTTACCCTTTGAAGCAACACTCCAACCTGGAATATCTTCAGCAGTAATGTCTACATCAAGCATATCAATGGCAACTGATCCAGTAGACAGGGCAAGTTGAATAGAACCCGCCATTTCCAGTGCTGCAATTTGGTCTTGGGTAAACCCAGCAATAGCAGCGGCAGCTTCTTTCATAGAAGCCCCTAATTTGGCCCCCAATGTTTTAAAATTGGCTTTAATTTTTTTGCTGATTACTCCCTGCGTTGCAGTGATGTATTCCAATTCCTTAACATTTACCTCCGCTTTTATTAACGCTTCCATTTTCTCTAGTTGCTCTTTCATTTGAACATCTAGAACAGGAATCATCACTTTTTGTAAAGGCTGTCTTACTTTAATATTTACTTTTTTACGCAATGA
>JAGOGG010000099.1 GCA_017996795.1 Sediminibacterium sp.
CAATTGGATATTTATGAAAAGACCAAACAACAAGTTGCAGAAGGATTAACCATTGATCATATTGGTAGTATTAGAACCCGTTTGCTCATGGAATGGATGTCGGACAATGCTAAACTCTATCCTTATCAATTGTTCTCGCACTGGCAACATATGATTAGAGAAGGCATTTTTGAAGCCTATAATCAATGGTTATTTGGGGCTTCCTTTGGTGAAGAAGCTTATCAAAAATGGCTTAGTACGCATGCGGAAGAAGCCAAAAAATTTACGGAATTTCAGCAAAGCAGAATTTATCGACAGCCAGGTGGTCAGTATTATTTAAACTAGTTATTCAAGATAGTTGTTAAGCCAGTGTAAACTGGCTTTTTTATTTGTTTTTATTTGCCTAATTTGACTGTCTAAATAAAGTGAATTCACTTTAAACGATTGCATTATGAATACGAAGCGTTTATTTGATGCGGTAACACATCAGTTGGAAAATTTTCCTAAGAATGATATGTTGGCTGCCAAAGAAAATGGGAAATGGAAAACCTACAGTACAAAACAAGTAGCGGATACAGTTAATCAATTAAGTGCTGGTTTGGTTTCATTGGGTGTTAAAGCCAATGATTTTACTCCTGAGTCGAGCGATAAAATTGCTATCATCAGCAATAATAGACCTGAGTGGGTTTTTACTGATTTGGCTGTTCAGCAAGTTGGAGGCATATTGGTTCCTGTTTATCCAACAACCAATCCCAATGAATTGGCTTTTATTTTAAATGATGCTGCTGTTAAATTCATTTTTGTAAGTAGTGAAGATTTGTTGTTGAAAGTGCAAAGCATTATTGATAAAGTTCCTTCTATCCAAGGCATTTATACTTTTGATATCATTGCTGGTGCAAAACATTGGACCGATGTAACTGCTTTAGCAACTGATGAATTATTAGTCCAAGTGGAAACGATAAAAAAACAAGTTCCTGCTGAACAGTTGGCTACCATTATTTATACTTCTGGTACTACAGGTACTCCTAAAGGGGTAATGCTGTCTCATTCCAATATTTACACGAATGTGCAGTTTAGTAAAAAGAGTTTCCCTTTTAATGATGCACCTGAATCTAAAGTACTTAGTTTCTTGCCCTTGAATCATATTTTCGAAAAGACCTGTACTTATATTTATTTGTACAGCGGCATCAGCATCTATTATGCGGAAAGCCTTGAAACCATTGGTGATAATTTAAAAGAAATTAAGCCCAATGGATTTACTACGGTTCCTCGATTACTCGAAAAAGTGTTCGAAAAAATCATGGCAAAGGGTAGTGAGTTAACGGGTACAAAACGAAAATTATTTTTCTGGGCAGTAGACCTAGCTGAGAAATATGATAACAGAGTGAGTGGTGGTGCTTGGTATAATTTGCAATTGGCCATTGCCAATAAATTGATCTTCTCTAAATGGAGAGAAGCATTGGGTGGTAATATTTCTTTTATCATTACCGGCGGTGCTGCCTGTCAGGTAAAACTGTTACGCATTTTTAATGCTGCAGGGGTGCCTGTTTATGAAGGATATGGTCCAACAGAAAACAGTCCAGTTATTTGTGTAAACAGACAAGAGAAAGGCGGAACCAAATTTGGAACAGTAGGGCCTCCAATTGAAGGCATTCAAGTGAAGTTGGCTGAAGACGGTGAAATTATGGTAACAGGTCCTTGTGTAATGAAGGGGTATTATAAACGTCCTGACCTTACTGCAGAAACCATGAAAGATGAGTGGTTGCTTACGGGCGATATTGGTGTATGGGATGAGGGCAAATTTTTAAAAATAACCGACCGTAAAAAAGAACTCTTTAAAACCAGTGGTGGCAAATATGTTGCGCCTCAGCCCATCGAAAATAAATTAAAAGAGAGTCCATTTGTAGAGCAAGTGATGGTAGTAGGATCGGAGCGCAAGTTTGTTGGAGCATTAATTGTTCCTTCTTTTGCTACGCTTAAAGAATGGATGCGCGAGAAAGGTATTCCTTATACTACCAATGAAGATGTGATTCATCATCCTAAAGTATTAGAACTATACCGTGAATTAGTAGAGAGCTTTAATAAATTCTTTAATCATGTTGAACAGATTAAGAAGTTTGAATTATTGCCACGGGAGTGGACAGTAGACACTGGAGAAATGACGCCTAAACTAAGCTTGAAGCGTAAAGTAGTGAATGAGAAATTTAAAGACGCCATAGAAAGAATCTATGCCTGAACATAATGCTTTATTGTGTATTCTGATTGTAGAAGATAATCCTGCAGATTTATTTGTATTAGAAGGACTCTTGTGGAAAACCAGACTGCCTATAGGGCAAATCGTAAAAGCGAAAAGCAATGAAGAAGCAGATTTGTTGCTAAAAAAGGAAAAGCCCAACTTAATCTTATTGGATCTTTCTTTACCAGACAGTGTAGGGATTGAATCGTTTAAGCATATTAATAATATTGCGCCCAATATTCCCATAATTGTGTTAACAGGTTTGTCTGATATGGACATGGCCCTTGAAACCATGGCTGCTGGTGCGCAAGATTATTTGGTTAAAGCGGAGTTTGATGAAAAATTGCTTTCTAAATCTATTCAATACAGTATAGAGCGTAAGCGTAATTTAGAAAATACTCGAGTGAGTAATGAGCGTTACAATATTGTAGTAAAAGCAACGAATGATGCAGTTTGGGAAATGAATTTAGCTGATCAAACGGTTTTACGGGTGGGTGATAATTTCAAGAAGACATTTGGTTACGACTTAGTAGATGTATATGTGGATGCCAACGATTGGATTTATAAAATTCATCCTGAAGATAGAGACCGAGTGCAGCAAAGCATTACTGATGCTTATTCTAAATCGGGAAGCCCTTATTGGAAAGAAGAATACCGGTTTTTAAAATCGAATGGTCAATATGCTTATGTGCTCGATAGAGGATACATCATTTATGAGAATGATCAACCCATAAGAATGATTGGGGCCATGCAAGATATTACGGAGCGAAAGGAAAATGCAGAAATGATTTTGCTTTCTGAAAAGCGATACCGTAGTTTATTCTATTACAATCCCATGGCTATTTTTATTTGGGATTTGCAATCGCACCAAATTTTGGAAGTGAATGATATGGCCGAAAAAGAATACGGCTATACCCGAGATGAGTTTGTGCAATTGACGCTTTGGGACTTAAGGACACCAGATAATTTTGGTAAGCTCAAATTGTTTATTGAACATATTGCTTCGTCAGTAGAAATGGATTCCGGAGGTACTTGGGAGCATATTACTAAAACTGGGGAGCGTATTTTCATGAATATTTTTTCGCATCGCATTCAATACAATGGTAAAGATGCGGTGATGGCTATTGCACAAAATGTTACGGGCAAATTATTGTTGGAGAAAAAACTGGAAGAAGAACGCTTGATCAAGCAAAAAGAAATTGCAGAGGCAGTAATTAATACACAGGAGAATGAACGGCACGATATCAGTCGTGAACTACACGACAATGTAAACCAGCAGTTAACTGTAGCAATGATGTATATCGCTTCTGCCGAAAAGAAACAGCAACCAGGGTCAGATTTGCTTCGCCAGTCGGCCGATTTTATTTTACATGCGATTGAAGAAATTAGAAGACTTTCTAAAGGATTGGTTACGCCCTTAATTAAAGATTTTGGATTGGTAAAAGCGATTGAAAGTGTACTAGAAGATTTGTCTGCAGTGAATGATATGAAAATTGATTTTGTTTCTGATACTTTTTTTGAAGACGATATTCATTACGACTTTAAGCTCAGCATTTTTAGAATTGTTCAAGAACAAGTAAACAATGTATTAAAGCATTCAGGTGCCACTGAGTTAAAAATTGATTTGGGCAGAAACAACAATAGTATTTATTTATCCATTTACGATAATGGAGTAGGCTTTGATTTGGCAGTTCAAAAAAAGGGAATTGGCTTGTACAATATCACCAGTAGGGTAGAGCTGTTTAATGGAACCATCAGCATTCATACTGCACCTACTTCTGGTTGTGCCATGCATATGAGTTTTCCTATCACCCAAGATATTATGCGTCACTAGTTCTTTTAGTAGCTGCAATAAATTTTTGACGAATAATGCTCTGAACTGGTTTCCGTTGAATTTTACTTTCGAGCCAAGAAATGAAATCGAGGTACATAAATGCCCTGGTTTCCATTCTATCATTGGCCATTCCTTTTAGTTCGGATAGTAAATTTTGAAACAAGGGTTTGACTTTGTTGGGAGAACTATGAAAGGATTGTTTTAAGAAACTAAATACGGCTTCTTCTGCTGCACTTAAGTTTTGCATTTTAGCCATGAATCGATAAACCGATTTCAGCAAGTATTTCAATAAGTCAAAATTACCCATTTCGTAATGTGCAATCATATGCAAGAGGCGAGCATAACATTGCAAATCTGTTCTCAAGTCTACTTTTAGGTTGATGATCTTATTCAAGTAATCAATGCTCTTTTCTGCATCGCCACTACCGAAATACAAAGAAGCTATTTTGTAGTAAAATACCAATGTTCTATGTCTATCTAAATAAACTTCGTATTCCAATAATCGTTCTTCAATTTCAGGTACCAAGGATAATCCTTTTGTAAAAGTGCCTTCCATGAAATGCTTGTTCAATTTGGCTGTATACAAATACGTAAAACACTGTACTTTGTTGTTGATATTATTTTGCACGACGGGCATTTCAATAAATGCTTCAAATTCTTTGATGGTCTCATTGAATTTTCTATAATTTCTTAAATCAAAATGAGCGCCCAATAAATTATGCATCCCCTTGATATAGTGGGCTGTTTCAATTTCGATCATTTTGGGTTCTGCCTTAAATAGTTCCGTCCATTTAATACAGTATCGGTAATACATTAAAAATTCTTGGGTAATAAATGCATACCAGCAGAAACATTGGTATAAGTAGAGCTTTTCGTAAAACCCTTTCCCTTGCTCACTCTCATGTAAAATGGGATGTTTAAAATAGGCATCCAATGCTTTTTTATCTTCCTCGTTACGGGCATGCCCATTTCTAATATACCACTCGTACAAAAGCAGCGATAAATTAGATAGGGTGCTGATATTGACCAATCGTTCATTGGTTTCATTGGATTCTGCGCATAATTTTTCTGCACGATCTTGCATACTTCTGGTGATATGCAAGGATTCAATTTTTTTCTCTAAAAAAAGTACCTGTTGAATATAAGTCACTTGATTATTGGCTTTCGCCAATTCTTTTACCTTGTCTAATATTTTTAAGCTTTGAATATTGAGTCCTTTGTTGTATAAGATTCTAGCAAAGTCTAGCTGCTCATGCAATTGTAGGTCTATATTTTCCTCTTGTTTTAATAAACGAACACTTGCTAGTATTTCTTGGTATAAATGTGCCTTTAAATTGGAGAGTTGTTGCTTTTGTATACTGGGTGTTTTCTTCAATAAAATGGCTTCATCGTATTGAGCCATTTTATCTAATGCATCAAATAGTTGAACCACTTTTAAGTTGCCTGTTCCCGTATTCCGGGTCATATATAGTTTGAAATTGCGCTTTTCGGCCCTTTCAAGCGATTGAATTAATTGAAATAAGGGGTCTATTGTTCGGTTGGGCATCGTAATTCGGTTGGGCTATAATTCAATACTGTATTGACTTTTATTGGTTTTAAAGGGCTTTACACAGCGTAAAAATGCCCTTGTTTTGTTTCAGAACTAAAGATAAGGCAATCTAAATTCGAATACGACAGGCCGTACTGTTGTTATTAAAGGCAATCAATAGCAATAGCTACGCGCCTGTCTTTTTATATTAAAATACCATTGATTATGGCTGATAAAATTCACATTTTTGATACAACCCTTAGAGATGGGGAACAAGTGCCTGGCTGTAAGCTCAATACCAAAGAAAAATTGGGCTTAGCATTACAGTTAGAAGAATTGGGTGTAGATATTATTGAAGCAGGTTTTCCTGTATCTAGCCCAGGCGATTTTGAGTCGGTAACTCAAATTGCCAAGCATATTAAAAACGCCACTGTTTGCGGGTTAACAAGAGCAGTGCAAAAAGATATAGAAGTGGCCGCGCAAGCGTTAAAATACGCTGTTAGGCCTAGAATTCATACCGGTATAGGTACTTCTGATTTTCATATTAAAGCCAAGTTCAATTCTACACAAGAAGAAATTTTAGCAAGGGCCATTCAGTGTGTAAAATGGGCTAGGAATTTTACCGATGATGTAGAGTTTTATGCAGAAGACGCAGGCAGAACAGACAATGAATATTTAGCCAGAGTAGTGGAAGCAGTCATTGCTGTTGGTGCAACTGTGGTGAATATTCCAGATACCACGGGTTATTGTTTACCCCATCAGTATGGAGAAAAAATTGCTTTCTTAAGAAACAATGTGTCCAATATAGACAAAGCCATCATTTCTTGTCATTGTCACAATGATTTGGGTTTGGCTACAGCCAATTCAATTAGTGGGGTAATGAATGGGGCAAGGCAAATAGAGTGTACCATTAATGGTTTAGGAGAACGTGCAGGCAATACTTCATTAGAAGAAGTAGTGATGATTATAGCTCAACACAAACAATTAAATCTATACACGAATATCAACACGCAGATGTTGAATCCGTTGAGTAGAGAAGTATCTGATATCATGCGTATGCCAGTTCAACCCAATAAAGCCATTGTAGGTTCTAATGCCTTTTCACATTCATCGGGTATTCACCAAGATGGTTTCTTAAAGTCTGCAGAAACCTACGAGATCATTAATCCTGAATTGGTTGGTGCCGAAGGGAGCAAAATCGTGTTGACAGCAAGAAGCGGAAGAAGTGCACTGGCACACCGTTTTCAAAAGTTGGGATATGAATTTAATAGAGATGATATAGATGCTTTATACGAAAACTTTTTATTGGTGGCCGATGGCAAAAAAGAAGTAGTAGAAGCCGATTTACAACATTTAGCCACTAACTATAATAAAGTAAGGGCAATAGCATAATTAAGAAAAATGGCACAAACATTATTTGATAAAATTTGGGATGCACATGTGGTAGAAAAAATACCAAACGGTCCTTCTGTTTTATATATAGATAAACATTTTATTCATGAAGTAACCAGTCCTCAAGCTTTCAAGGGAATTGAAAAGCGAGGACTTCCTTTATTCAGACCAAAGCAAACCATTGCAACAGCAGACCACAATGTGCCTACATTGAATCAGCATTTACCTATTAAAGACCAGCTGAGTAAAATGCAGGTTGACCAATTAATTGAGAATTGTGAAAAACATGGGGTTGAATTATATGGACTAGGACATCCTTATCAAGGTATTGTACATGTGATAGGTCCGGAATTGGGAATTACACAACCAGGAATGACCATTGTTTGTGGAGACAGTCATACCAGTACTCATGGAGCATTTGGCACCATTGCATTTGGAATTGGAACCAGTGAAGTGGAAATGGTATTTGCTTCACAATGTGTGTTGCAAACCAAGCCCAAAACCATGCGCATCAATATTGAGGGCAATTTGCCAAATGGGGTTGTTTCAAAAGATATTATTTTATACATCATTGCTAAAATTTCTGCCAGTGGTGCAACAGGATATTTTGTGGAGTATGCAGGTAGTACCATTCGCTCACTTTCTATGGAAGCTAGAATGACCATTTGCAATATGAGTATTGAAATGGGCGCTAGGGGTGGAATGATTGCACCAGATGAAATCACTTTTAATTATATTAAAGGAAGAATCTATGCGCCAAAGGGTGCAGAATGGGATAAGCAATTAGCCAATTGGAAAAAATTGTATTCGGATCAAGACGCAATATTTGATGCAGAAATAAATATTAATGCTGCTGAAATTGCTCCGATGATTACCTATGGTACCAATCCAGGATTGGGTATGGCCATTGATGGAAATATTCCATTGACCGAATCAATC
>JAGOGG010000100.1 GCA_017996795.1 Sediminibacterium sp.
CACCTGCATTCATTGGGTTATTTTCCATATCTATATTGTGTTTTTTATGGTTTAAAAAGAGTTGCAAAGGTACACCCAAACAACAATACTTAAAACAACATTAAAACGGCTTTGTTCAATAAAAAAAGCTGCATTTCTGCAGCTTTTTCAACGAATATAAGTTTATGCTTATTTATTGTAAATCTTATCTACTGTTCTGTATCCGGCTCCGGAATTGGAATACCAATCTTTATTGCTGGTTCCACCACTTTTAGCCCAATCTAAGAAACGCAGGTATGCTTCACTAAAGGCAGCTCCTTCAATAGGATAGGCCAATGTCTCAGCAAAATTCAACGCCCATGGATAATTGTCTTTAGAAACATAATAGCGACTGGATCCTGGCTTGGAGTCATCATTCCCGGTTCCAAACAATTTAGTGTCGGCTAAATCGGTTGGCGCAAATCCAGGCAAATGCACTTCATATCCCCTTCTCTGGTTGCTGATCAGGAATGGATTGCTGTTTGCAATATTTAAAGTTGAAGGAGAAACAGGGCTATTAAACTGAATTAACACTGAAACAGGAGTACCTGTAGTCTTATCCATATCAACACGGGTATTTACGAAAACTGCGCCATTAGGATATTTCAATACCGCGTACATATTGTCGATGGGTATAATAACTGCTCTGGATTGACCTGCTTCTGTACCATTGGCATTAAATTTAGCCAGGCCAGTTGCTACATTTTGTCCACTAACCGATTTTATTAAACTGGGCGCAAAGGAAAACTGCACACCAAAACCATTCTGATACGAAGCACCATTGGCCAGTGGATTAAAATCGGCCGTCATTTCAACCACATTATTTTGTGCATTAGAAACCATGGTATAGCGGTAGCCAATCACCATATCGTTCATATCGTAGTCACCTGCAAATGGAAACAAATCTTCAAAAGCAAGTGTGCCCCAGTTAGTTTCAGAAGGATAATAGCTTATAAAGGCCTTGGTTGGATCATTTGGAAACTGATCCAATTCGTCCAATACTCCATCTCCATCTGCATCCAATGTTTTTTCAGCTTCCTGCACACCCTTGGTATCAATAGCGGTGATTGGGTTAGAAGTTGCATACACAATTAAATCATTAAAATCCTGATCGCAATCTCTACTATCTCTTTTAATGTCTTCAAAACCTATTAAAAAAGTATTCTTGTACTGTAAAAACACATTGTGTTTGCGCAAATCAGCGTTGGATTCCGGATTCAGATTAGCATCAGAGAAAAGAGCCGTTGCACCAACACTTACATCTTTGCCATTCCATGCATTCTGGAACAATACCAAACCAATCGTAGTTCCGGCTTTGAATGTTCCCAATTTAACTTTATCACCAGAAACCATTTCACCACTACTGCCTTTTAAACTGGCATTAGGATAAATGAAATTAATTTCAGTGATATCCGCTAAAGAAGTAGGCGGAGTCTTGGTATCATAGGTATAAAAACCCAATGCATTTCTGTAACCAGCTCCTTCATGAACAAATGTAATCCACACTTCGGCATCTTCCCTTACATTGATATTGGTAGTAGCATCATTGGCAATATATTCCGGATGTACATCTGGAACTTTTTTCTGTTCAGGCAATGAGGCATTGATGGTGTTTAACATGTCAACTCCAATTTCATCACCAGGTGTTTCCAAATTATTGGGCCTACCATTGCTATTATACGTTCCTAGATAAGAAAACTTGGTATTGGTCTTTACCCCATTGATATCCATGCTAACCATGCCCCCATTAGAACTGGCAGCAGAACGGATAACATTCGCCGCGTTGGCAGGACCACCGTTGGATTGCAATACACCAACAATATTTCCAGAATAGCCATTAGCACCTCCAATAGTGCAGTTCAGTGTATTATCGCTAGTAGTTACTAGTACATTTTGAATCAATCCTAAATAATTAGCATCCACCACAACCGTATCCATATAGGCAGACATACTCGCCTTTGCATCAAGAACTCCCTGTGCGTTGGTTACTCCTTTAAAGATCAACTGCCCTCTTACTCCTTTATTTAAACTATAAATAGAAACAGGAACACCTGAAATCGCTTTGTTTCGATTGGTTAAAGCAGTAATGGAAACTGTTACATCTTTAGTAGTAATGTAATTGAATCCATCCGGAGCAATCTTATTAGCGGGATTGGCGGGTGGATTATTTGGATCGGTTTCCGCCACTTTTTTACAAGAGGCAATTCCTAAAAGCACCAATAAAAAAACGGGAAGTGAAGCTTTGCTTAACATATGAAAGGGTTTAATAAACGGAACCAATAAGTTAAAACTGAAGTACGAATCGGGTGCCAGAAAGCACTTACCAAAATCACCCCAAATGGGTACAGGAGGAATAACTTTTTTGCATAACAAAGATAAATTATATCAAATAACAATATTTAATTATCGTATTAAACTAGTATGATTTTCATCATATTTGTGATAATTACAAACTGGTTTGTACCAGAATCTCCCTTCTGCAACAATATTCACTGCCATGGTCAAATACCTCTTCACTTTTCTTCTTATCTCCTTTATTCAACATAAGGCGATGGCACAGAAGAGAACACCTAAAATTGTTTTCATAATTGCAGATGGAATCCCAGCAGAATTGATAGAAAAATCGGCAGCACCCAACTTTCACCGAATTGTCTCCAAAGGATTGTTTAAAAGGGCTTTTGTTGGGGGGATTAAAAACGCTTACAATCAGACCCCCACTATTTCTGCACCGGGCTACAACAATCTCATTACAGGCACCTGGGCAAACAAACACAATGTGGTAGACAACAATATCAAAAAACCGAATTATTCCTACTATACCCTTTTCAGATTTTTAAAAGAACAATACCCGCAAAAAACCATTGCCATTTTTTCAACCTGGCAAGACAATCGGACCAAATTAATCGGGGAAGGACTAGAAGCAACAGGACTTATAAAAATAGATTATGCATTTGACGGCTATGAATTAGATACGATTCAATTTCCTCACGATAAACAAGCGAATTACACTCACTTCATTGATGAGAAAGTAATAGCTAAAGCAGACAGTACCATTCGTGCTGTTGCACCTGACTTATCTTGGATTTATTTACAACATACCGACGATATAGGACATCGTTTTGGCTACAGCCCACAACTAGAAAAAGCGATAGACCTTTTAGATATACAAATGGGTAAAATTTGGGAAGCCATTCAATACCGCGAGAAAAACTTTAAAGAAAATTGGTTGATCATTATTACCACCGACCATGGAAGAGATGCTGCTACTGGCAAAAATCATGGCGGCCAATCCGATGCAGAAAGAACCACTTGGATGATTGCAAACAATAAAAATACCAATGCCTATTTTCAACAAAACATACCTGCCATAGTAGATATTCTTCCTACTATGGCAAGGTTTCAAAAAATCAAAATACCAACAAGAAATGAGTATGAATTAGATGGTGTTCCAATAATTGGCCCGGTCTCTTTGTCTCATCCTACTATTGAAAAAAAAGAAGACAGTTTGATTATACATTGGAATGCTTACGAGCAAAATACCAACGTCAAGATCTTGATCAGCTACACCAATTTGTTTAAAGAAGGGAAAGTAGATGCGTATGAAAAATTGGGTAGCATTCGGGTAAAAGAAAAACGTTTTGCTTTCAAGTTGCCTTTAAACACCTCATTCGCTAAAATCATTTTAGTTGGAAAACACAATAGCATCAATACCCAATGGGCTAACAGGGTTCAAGTAATCAAATAAAAGCAATACTTATGCTATCGAATATTATGCAAATACTCACTGCCTACTTTTCCGTAATTGTCGTTTAAATGTGCGGTAACCAATGCGTTTACTACCCTTGGTTCTTTTTGCGAACTATGTCTTTTAATAATGGCTACTTGTTGATTAATTACACTCAATGGAGCAACAACAGGAACAAACTCAGCCAATACATCGTTTTTTAATACCCCGTATTCAAAGTGTTGGTAACAAAATTTTACGCGTTGCCCTTCGGTTAACTGATCGGCATCACTAATGACGGTTTGATTAAAATAAATTCCTCTATCTGATGCGGGTATTTTTCTTACAATACTTGTACCCGCTTTATCCCATTGCAAATAGAAAAAATTTTGTGCATCTAGCTTATAAAATGGAATAATTTTTAGAGGCAACCCTGTTACCAATAAAACGCGGTAATTGGTTTCGGGTGAATGAAAATAAGTTCGAGGATTATAGCCTTCATAATTCAAAGGTCTCGATACAATTTTATACTCACTCGATATAGGAACCACCTGGTCTTTTACGGTTAAATCTTTTCCTGCAGACTTTGGTGTAATTTCTATTCTTCCCCTTTTAGCATGTATCAATACCAATTTAGAATTGGCATCTTTTAATTGAACTTTGTCGGTAGACTTAAGCATATCTCCCATGCGGAGCCCTCTACTCGTTACAGTATTGATTGCACCCCCTTTCACATATACAACATAAAAAGGGTCTTCTTGCATGAAGCTTGAACCCATCACCAATATCAATAATGCAAACAATATTTTTTTCATCACTAACAAATTTTCTTACTACGAATTTACAACTTAACGCATTGTGGCTGTTCCACCTCTATGGGCTTGCCCAAATTGGAATGCTTGCACTTTTACGGGTTGATTGCTTTCCAATTCTACTTTAAAGATATAATCATAATCGTCATCACTCAAGGCTTTAACAGGTCGTTGGCCTCCGAGGGCTTCAATAGTTTCTAGTACCGTATTAGAATGCCCAATCAATAAAATGGTTTTGCCCTTTGCAGTTGCCATGAATTGAGTGGGTAATTCCGCCAAATTTCTTGGATTGTATATTTCAATGGGCGCAGTAAAATGTGCTGCTGTTTGCCTGGTCCTTTTGGTATCAGTTGAAAATATCATGGCAATTGGCTCCTTTTTGAGGTAAGCTGCCAAATCCAATGCTCTTTGTTTTCCCATGGCATTTAAATCTGGATTGGCCCTTGTTGCAAATGCTGTGTCTTTTTCGGCGTGACGAACAATCCAAACAGTGGTGGTTTGAGCGGCGGCTATGCTCCATCCGAAAAATAAAAACACCAGGCTGGCTATCCCTTTTATTATTTGCATTGATTTCATTTTGATCATTTTGTTTGTTTCTTTTTAAAATTCCGCAAAAACCCGCAGATCACCCTGATTATACATCGAGTTACTGCAAGTTCTTGCAAAACAGCAATTTATTCATTAAATATAATTAAACTTGCACCTAAACAAGTCATTTATTATGTGTGGAATTGTTGGTTATATAGGGCCAAGAGAGGCCTATCCTATTGTATTAAAGGGGCTGAAAAGGTTGGAGTACCGCGGTTACGATAGTTCTGGTGTTGCTTTATTGCACAATCATCATATTAACGTTTACAAGAAAAAAGGTAAAGTGGCCGAACTAGAAGAAGCCACTATTGGTCAAGACGTGCACGCACATATTGGCATTGGTCATACCCGTTGGGCTACCCATGGTGAACCCAGCGACAGAAACGCGCACCCGCACCAATCTCAAAGTGGTGAATTGGCCATGATTCACAATGGCATCATTGAGAACTACACCCAAATTAAAAAGGAATTAGAATCGAAGGGATACCATTTTAAAAGTGATACTGATACCGAAGTATTGTTGAATTTTATTGAAGACATCAAAATCAATAACAACTGTACCCTTGAAGAAGCACTGCGCATTGCATTGAAAAGAATTGTTGGTGCGTATTGCATTTTATTGATTTCGAAAGACGAACCCGATACCATTATTGCTGCTCGCAAAGGAAGTCCCTTAGTAATTGGCATTGGTAAGGGCGAACATTTTTTAGCGAGTGATGCTTCTCCTATTATTGAATATACCAAAGAAGTGGTGTATGTGAATGACTATGAAATTGCCATTGTTAAGCCCGATGAATTAATCTTAAAGAACTTAGGCAATGAAAAGCAAACCCCTTTTATTACCAAACTAGATATGGAATTAGCTGCCATTGAAAAAGGCGGTTATGATCATTTCATGCTCAAAGAAATTCATGAGCAACCCAATACCATTCACGATTGTTTAAGAGGTCGTTTATTGCCACAGAGTTTGCAAATCATGATGGGTGGTATCGAAAATAATATGGAAGCATTCATTAATGCCAATCGCATTATGATTGTTGCTTGTGGTACCAGCTGGCACGCAGGTTTAGTGGCTGAATATTTAATTGAAGAGTTTTGTAGAATTCCCGTTGAAGTTGAATATGCTTCTGAGTTCCGCTACAGAAATCCAGTCATTCATAAAGGCGATGTAATCATTGCCATTTCTCAAAGTGGTGAAACCGCTGATACCTTGGTTGCTTTAGAAAGTGCCAAAGAAAAAGGCGCATTTATTTTTGGTGTGGTGAATGCAGTAGGCAGTAGTATTGCTCGTTTAAGTCATGCAGGTGCTTACACCCATAGTGGCCCTGAAATTGGGGTGGCTAGTACCAAAGCATTCACAGGTCAATTGGCGGTACTCATGATGATGGCGTTGAAAATTGGTTATGCAAAAGGCACTTTATCAAAAGAGCGTTACACGCAATTGATGCACGATCTAGAGTCTATTCCAGAAAAAATAAAAGAGATTTTAGCAGACACTTCCAATATTGAGCGCATTGCAGAAAAATACAAAGACGCTGCAGACTTTTTGTTCTTAGGTAGAGGGTACAATTTCCCTGTTGCTTTAGAAGGTGCATTAAAACTAAAAGAGATTTCTTATATACATGCGGAAGGATATCCTGCTGCTGAAATGAAGCATGGTCCTATTGCCTTGGTAGATGAACATCTGCCTGTGGTTTTTGTAGCCACCAAGGATTCTTATTATGAAAAAATTGTTTCGAACGTGCAGGAAATCAAAGCCAGAAAAGGTAAAGTGGTTGCTGTTGCA
Organism: Sediminibacterium sp.; assembly: GCA_017996795.1. GTDB lineage: Bacteria > Bacteroidota > Bacteroidia > Chitinophagales > Chitinophagaceae > Sediminibacterium. The sequence goes on from JAGOGG010000100.1 coordinate 6,929, forward strand.
ACCATTGGCGATGAAGTCATTCCTGGCATGGCCGACGATGTAATGTTTGTGCCTGATGCAGACGAAGCAATTGCCCCCCTATTAAGTGTAGTTCCCCTCCAGCTACTCAGCTATTATGTTGGCCTTTACAAAGGGCTTGACGTAGATAAGCCTAGAAATTTAGCTAAGAGTGTAACTGTAGAATAATTCATTATGGCGCAAAATAATATTACCAAGACCCCCCTTGAAGCATTAGGTTACGGATTCATTAAAGACCATCATATACCAAAGGGTAAGGACGAATATTATCTGCGCAATATGCAGATGCGAAATGGTATTCATTACCGAACCTTAACTGCTTACGAAATTGAGCAGTTGGTTCGCAATGGCAATACCACCGATAACTGGAACCATATTTTGGTTTCGGATTCCTTTAATCCGGACCTAGTAAAGAATTGTAAATTTCATGGCTTAGTGAGGATTGGAAAACTAGAACCCATTTGTTTGGGTTTTAGCGATTTAAAAACCCCTGTAGGCTTATATAATTCTACCATTATTAGTTGTGATTTTGGCGACAATGTAGTCATCAATAATGTGAACTATTTGTCTCATTATATTATTGGCAGCGAAGCCATTATTACCAATGTGAACGAATTGGTTACCACCAATCATTCCAAATTTGGAAATGGAATTATTAAGGCGGATGAAAAAGAAGAAGTAAGAATTTGGTTAGAGCTCTGCAATGAAAATACAGGACGAAAAGTATTGCCTTTTGATGGCATGTTGCCAGGGGATGCTTTTTTGTGGAGTCGATTTAGAGACGACAAAGTGTTACAAACTAAACTCATTGAGTTTACTGAAAAAAAATTCAATAATAAACGTGGCTATTACGGCAAAGTGGGTGATAGAACAGTGATCAAGAATTGTAATATCATCAAAGATGTGTGGGTAGGCTCCGACGCTTATTTTAAAGGAGCCAACAAATTAAAAAACCT
>JAGOGG010000101.1 GCA_017996795.1 Sediminibacterium sp.
TCTACATCTGGGTCAACAGCAATACCCATGCTTGCTTTTTGTTTATTTACTTCGTTGCATAAATCTCTTAAATGTTCAGGAAGTGGCTCAGGGTTATGAGCAAACTGACCATTCACTTCGCTATTTAAAACAGAATATTTTTTTACGCCTAATGCTTTTAATAAAGCCGGAACTGCAATTGCTCCTGTGCTATTAATTGCGTCAATAACGATAGAAAAATCGGCTGCTTTAATAGCAGCAACGTCTACCAAAGGATAATTGACACAGGCATCAATATGTTTTTCTAGTAAATTCTCGCCATCAATCACTTTGCCTAATTGATCTACTGAAACAAATTGGAAATCTTCTTTAGCAGCAATCTCTAATAATTTAGTACCATCTGCACCACTAATAAATTCCCCCTTATGGTTCAATAATTTTAAGGCATTCCATTCTTTGGGATTATGGCTGGCGGTTAAAATAATTCCTCCAACAGCCTGCTCAGACACTACAGCCATTTCAACAGTAGGAGTAGTGCTCAATCCTAAATTAATAACATCTAGCCCCATTGAAATGAGGGTGTTTACTACCAGCGCTTGAACCATTTCTCCACTAATTCTACCATCCCTTCCAATGACCACTTTTTTATTTTGGGAATTGGATTCTTTTAGTAAAGTACCATAAGCTGCAGTAAATCTTACTATATCTAGTGGACTCAATGTATCCCCTGGTTTCCCTCCAATGGTGCCCCTGATGCCTGAAATGCTTTTGATCAATGCCATATTTGATTGCTTAAACGGCGGCGAATATAATTCAAATTTTTTGTATGATTCAGTAACGTAACTTTGCAGTTGAAACATTAATATGGCAGACAAAGCATGGTTTAAGGACTGGTTCAATTCACCTTATTACCATTTATTATACCAACATAGGGATGAAAATGAGGCTGAGCAGTTTATTGCCACATTAATTAACCATCTAGCGCCAACAAAGGGTGCTACTATGTTAGATATTGCTTGTGGTAAGGGTAGACATAGTATGGCTTTAGCCGAAATGGGGTTTGATGTAACTGGCATAGATTTATCCGAAGCTTCAATAAGTGAAGCCAAAGCTGGTGAAACGGATCGTTTGCATTTTTATCAGCACGATATGCGCAGGGGTTTCAGAATAAACTATTTCGATTTTGCATTTAATTTTTTTACCAGCTTTGGATATTTCAAAACCAGAAGGGAACATGATAATGCCATAAGGATGATGGCAGACAGTATCAAACCTGGAGGGGTATTGGTGATTGATTATTTAAATGTTCATTTTGTAGAATCACAACTTGAGCCAATAGTAACTACAGAAGTAGAAGATGTGAAATTTCATATCAGTAAATGGCAAACTGAGGAGCATTTTTTCAAACAAATTCAAATTACCGATCAGGAACATATTGCTCCTAGGCATTTGTATACCGAAAGAGTAGCCAAGTTTTCACTGGGAGATTTTAATGATATGCTTAGTTATCAGCATATGCAAATTATCGAGGTATTCGGCAATTATCAACTAGGACAATACGATGTCCAGCGTTCACCAAGAATGATTATTGTTGCCCAAAAACTACATGAAAAATATTTATAAGTTAAACCCTAAATATTTTATCAGGCTTTCTGGAAGTTTAGGTAAATTTTTTCGTTCTATTAAATAAGTTGAAAGGCCAGACAAATCTCTGTAGACATAATGTTTGTTTAATGCCCCTTCTAGATAGCCTGCACCAGATGTATTACCGGTTCCAACACGCATTCCAATCATTCTTCTAACCATTATCAAGTGTTTGTGCCTCCAATTGCTCATCAAATGATCCATTTCAATTAAAGTGTCTAATATTTGATAGGAAGTTTGAAAAACAGGAAAGTCTCGGTAAAGCATGATGAATAAGGCAGCGCGCATAGCAACCGGGCTAAAACTGCAACTAAACAATTCTTTCTGTTCTGCGGTCATTTCTGGTGTAAAATGTTGAAAGAAAACGGCATCAAAATCTGCTTGCTTTGATTGCTCTCTTTCCGATAAACCAGCGTTATATATTGCTTTGTATTTTTTCCAGAATGGATGATTAATTGGGTCAGTAGAAGAAGTATCTTCCCAGTATACTGCATCAAAAAAGGGCATTCGCTCTAACCAGTCATTCACCAATTGTAATAAATTCTTCCCTTCCTCAGTTTGGGTGATATGCCGATAATCGGGTTGCGTAAATCCACCCTCATTGGTTCTTTTATAGTAATCTTTTTGGTGCCTTTTATCTAATTCAAGTCCTAGTTTGGCTTCAATTAATCTAAATTGTTTACTCTGGAATCCAGATGATGGGGTTAATAGGTTTCTAAATGCCAAGAAGTCCATTGGCGTCATTGTATCAAGTACATTTACTTGTTGATTCAACAATTCTAATATTTTAATGATACGTTTAAATCGATGTCTTACCAGGTTTAAATCCTCTGAATTGTCGTTGATTGTTTCTTTCTGAAAAATACCCATGCAATAATCTAATTCAAACAATATTTGTTTAAACCAAAGTTCATATGCCTGATGAATGATGATGAATAACATTTCATCGTGAGCAGGTTCGTTACCCGGCTCATAGCTAACTGGATGTTGACTTTGAATGATTTTATCTAATTGAAGATAAGTTCCATAATACATTGGCTCTTTTTCCATATAGCATCGTTATGCATCAAATATAGCTTCATTCACTCAATTGCAAAAGAACCACTATTTTCGTAGTATGACAGCTACTGCATTAACTGAGCAAATTTTATTGAAGCAATCATATTTATGTGTAGGATTAGACTCTGATATCACAAAGTTACCCGCCCATTTAAAAGGAAAGTCAGATGGGGTAATTCAGTTTAACAAAGCAATCATTGATGCAACACTTCCCTATTGTGTTAGTTATAAAATCAATACCGCATTTTATGAATCACAAGGTTTAAAAGGTTGGGAAATAATGAAAGAAACATTGGATTATATTCCCCCAACACATTTTACCATTGCAGATGCTAAAAGAGGAGATATTGGTAATACTTCAACCCAATATGCTAAGGCTTTTTTTGAAGCATTGAATTTTGATGCTATTACAGTTGCCCCTTACATGGGTGAAGATAGTATTAAGCCTTTTTTAGAATACGACAATAAAGTAACCATTGTTTTGGGATTAACTTCTAATATTGGAAGCAATGATTTTCAACAATTGTTATTAGAAGAATACGACGAATCTTTAACCATGGTACCTCATATTACACAAGGTGCTACTGAAAAAAGATTGTATGAGCACGTTTTAGCAAGAGTTGCAGAATGGGGCACTAAAGAAAATTTAATGTTTGTAGTGGGTGCTACTCAGGCTGCAGAATTGGAAAATATTCGGCATATTATACCTGAACACTTTCTGTTAGTTCCAGGAGTTGGAGCACAAGGAGGGAGTTTAAAAGAAGTGAGCAAATTTGGATTAAATCAGTCTGTAGGACTATTAGTGAATGCAAGTAGAGCCATCATTTTTGCATCTGGAAATGAAGATTTTGCCATTCAAGCTGCTCATGTAGCTGAAAATTATCAAAAGGAAATGGCAGGGTATCTGCAAATCATGTAACAAATAGAAATTGTTATATAACAGTGGTTTGAGTTGGTTTAGCCAACTTTACCATTATGAAAATTACAATTGTCAAATTTACTTTTATTGCTTTTGGGGCACTTATTATTAACAGCTGCGAAACAATAAAACAATCAACTAACCAACAAAGAGGAGTAGCAGTAGGAGCTACCAGCGGAGCCGTTATTGGAGGCGTACTAGGAAATAATATTGGTAACAAAAACAATACAGCATTGGGTGCCATTTTAGGTGCTGCAATTGGAGGTGTTGCAGGTGGAATCATTGGTAACAAAATGGACAAACAGGCAGCAGAAATTAAAACTGCCATACCAGGAGCAACAGTAGAAAGGGTAGGTGAAGGGATCAATGTAACATTTGATGAAAAGAATCCTGATGGATCTCAAGCAGGTGTTTATTTTGCCAACAACCAATATACCATCAATAGTAATTCTCAATTGGCACTTAATAAATTAAATAAAGTTTTTACCGAATATCCAGATACCAATATTTTAATTGAAGGACATACAGATAATACAGGCTCAGCTACTTATAATCTGTCTTTGTCTGAACGCAGAGCAAATGCAGTTGCTGCAGCATTGCTTGCAACTGGTGTTTCATCTAACCGAATTACTACAAAGTGGTATGGTGAAAGTCAGCCAAAGTTAGACAACACTAGTGATGAAAATAGGGCTTTAAATAGAAGGGTTCATTTTGTGATTACTGCAAATGAAAAAATGAAAGCGGAAGCCAAGCAAAACCAATAAAATTTACTGGCAAAATTTAAGCATATAGTTGGCTAATTGGGTAGCCCATTTAAAATGGGTTATTCCAGAATAATGTAACTGATCAGAGGCAAGGGTATCTGCGTTATTACGCGCTGCTCTTGTTTCTTCAGTTATATTGATATAGCCCGTATGGTACTTTTTTGAAAATTGATCGCAAACATGATTAAATGAATCAATTTCAACACCAATTTCTGCCCCATTTTTATCAACAGCATAAGGGGTGCATCCCCAGTCTGGTATAGATAATACAATTACACGTTCCGATTTTCCTCCGGTTAAATGAATGGCTTTCTTAAGTAAATATTCAAAATCATTTCTGAAATTATCTAAAGACAAATGCCTGTATTGATTATTGACTCCAATTAATAAACTCACAAAATCGTAATGTGTTTGTAACTCCGTTTTTAGCAATTGTTCTGCCAATTCTGAACTTGTCCATCCTGTTTGTGCAATGATCTCAGGGGCATGCATCAATACTTTCTGTTTTCTTATTAGTTGGGTGGTGATATATGGGAAAGAATCATGCAATGGAACAGACTCTCCAATGGTGTATGAATCACCTAATGCTAAGTAGCTGTGGGCATGCTGCATATTAAAAATTGTTTTTTAATATTTCATAAAATCGGTAAACATCTTCAAAGCTACAATATAATGGAGCCGGTGCAACCCTGATCACTCCGGGCTCACGAAAATCAACAATCACGCCATTGTCAATTAATTTATTATGAATTTCTTTCGCTTTTTCTTTAAAGTACAAAGACAGTTGAGCACCTCTTTGATCTTTGTCTTCAGGAGTAATAATTTCAAAAGAAATTCGATCTAATTGATTGAGTAAAAATTCCAAATAAGCTGTTAATGCAATGCTTTTTGCTCTCATTTGATAGATATCAGCTTGGTTGATGATTAAAAGCGACGCATTTAATCCAACCATATTAAATACTTGTGCTGTACTGATATTCCAGCCACTTGCATTTGTTTTCGGAATAAATCCTTTTTCCATTTTAAATCTTTCTTTCTCGTCGTTCCCCCACCATCCAGCAAGTCTTGGCATATTGGGATCAATTACATGTTTTTCATGTATAAAATAACCGCCAACAGCTCCTGGCCCCGCATTAAGGTATTTATAGCTACACCAAGCAGCAAAATCTACATTCCAGTCGTGCAAAGAAAGAGGGATATTCCCTGTAACATGTGCAAGGTCAAATCCTGCAATGGCTCCCACTTTATGTGTTGCTGTAGTGATGGTTTTTAAATCAAAAAATTGTCCAGTGTAATAATTAATGCCCCCAAACAAAACCATCGCCAATGCTTCCCCGGTACTTTCAATTATGTCAACAATTTGAGTTGTACTCAGTGTTTTTTGGCCCTCTAAAGGTGCAATTTCAATTATTGTGTCTGATGGATTAAGCCCAAAATGTTTAACCAGAGTTTCAACAGCATATTGGTCCGAAGGGAAAGCCCCAGCTTCCATTATTATTTTAAATCGATCCTTAGTTGGTCTATAAAAACTAAGCATTAATAAATGCAAGTTTACTGTAAGTGCGTTCATAGCACTTACTTCTGTTTCTTTTGCTCCAACTAATTTGGCTAGGCTCGGTTTTAGGTATTCCTGGTAATGTAACCATGGATTAGGGCCTTTAAAATATCCTCCAACTGCCAACTCCTTCCATGTATTCAATTCGGTTTCTATTGCTGCCGCAACCGATTTAGGTTGAAGACCAAGCGAGTTGCCACAAAAATAGATGGCTGGTTGATTATTATGCTGAGGAAAATGGAATAAGTCTTTAAAATGAGCAAGTGAGTCTTGCTTGTCTTGTTGTTTCGCAAACTCAATCGAAGCTTCAAAATTAGGCAGCATAGTCAATATTTACCGCAAAGTAAAGCTATCCACCGATTATTTGATAAATGGTGCTCGGTTAAAGCCCGAATCCTTTATTTTGAGCATCCAAAAAATCAATATACTGTTATGAGACTATTCCAAATGTTACTGCTATTACTTATCAGCAGTTCAGTTATGGCGCAGCAAACTCCAGTTACCAAAGCAAACTATGCGTTGGCCGCTCGATTTTCGCCCAATAAAGTACAAAAGATGATTTTTAGTTTAAATGTAGATCCACATTGGCTAAAAAAATCTGACCGTTTTTGGTACATGTATGAAACATCCGAAGGCAAAAAATGGTACATCGTAGATGCAGCAAAAGGAGAGAAAAAGCAATTGTTCGACAATGCTTTGCTTGCTGCTAAACTTACTCGTATTACCGATGATCCTATGGATGCACAACACCTGAACATCGATAGTATGAAATTTATTAGAGATGAAAATTGGATCAGTTTTGAAGTAAAAACAACCAAAGATGTTCCTAAAAAAGATACTACAGCAAAAAAAGGAACGCCACCAGTAATGGAGAAAAAAGTCTTTTATTTTGAGTACAATATTTTAAATGGAGATTTGGTACAAATCACTGATCCTGTAAAAACCAAGCGCAAGCCAATGTGGGCAAGTATTGCGCCAGATAGCTCAATCGTAGTTTTTGGAAAAAACAATAATCTATTTATGATGGATTGGGCCAACTACAAGAAGGCATTGGTAAACGACAAAGATTCAAGCATTGTTGAAACGCAATTAACCAAAGATGGAGTAGAGAATTTTGGTTACCACAATAATGGTAATGGAGAAACCAATGTGGATAGAGAAAAGAATAAAGGTATTAGAAGACCAGCATTTATTCTTTGGTCTCCAGATTCAAAATATTTTGTAGTAGATGTTACCGATAATAGAAGGGTAAAAGATCTTTGGGTAATCAATAGTATTGCGGAGCCAAGACCAACTTTGGAAACCTATAAGTACTGGATGCCAGGCGAAAAAGAATCACCTATTGAGCATCTTAGGATGTTTGAAGTGGCTACCAAGACCATGAAAGAAATCAATACAGGAATGTACAAAGACCAAACGGTGAATGTTTGGAGTGCCCCTGCAAAAGTGAGTAGTAGAGATGATGAAGGCCGTGCGAATACCTGGTTAGGTACTGCTGATAAATTTTACTTTAGTAGAACCAGCAGAGATTTGAAAAGAATTGATATTGGTTTAGTAGATGTAAAATCAGCAACTGCCAAAACTTTGATTGAGGAAAAAATGAACACCTATGTAGAAATACGTAGAATTGGTTTGGTAAATGAAGGCAAAGAATTGATTCAATGGAGCGAAGATGATGGTTGGGGACATTTTTATTTGTATGACGAAAATGGGAAATTAAAAAATCAAATCACATCTGGTGCATGGCATGCTGAAGATATTTTAGCGATAGACGAAAAAGCAAGAGTATTGTATTTTTCAGCTAATGGAAAAGAAGCTGGAGAAAATCCCTACTATTTACATGCTTACAGAGTAAATTTTGATGGTACTGGTTTAAAATTATTAAACCCAGGTGATTTTGATCATAATGC
>JAGOGG010000102.1 GCA_017996795.1 Sediminibacterium sp.
GTTACAACACCGAAAGAAATGGTGGCTACTACGCTCCCAATCGTTGGATCTGCAAAAGCCAATAATACAGTTAGGGGGAGCAAAACGACTCCCATGATACGGTTGACTACTGCTACTAAAAACAAATAGGACGCAGCAGATGTACTATTATTGAAACCCCAGCCAGCAAAAGATACAAATAGGTATTTCCCTAAATAAATAATTCCCAGAATTGCGGTAACATAAGCATAGAGCAACCAAAATTGCAAACTTGCCCATTGATTGTATTGTATTACCAAAGTAATAAACATGCCGGTTGATAACAGAAAAAGCAGGTTGATTAATAAGGAGGCAAAACTATCCTGTGCCAACTGCTCCTTGGTTTGCTTTTGTCTTAAAGAAGTTTGAAAAAACAGCTTGAATAGGTTTTGAAAATATTTCGGGAAAGCAGTTTTAATAAAGCCCAATAAAAAAACCAATACTACCAGCGCGTAAAAAAGAGCGTCTTTCGACTCTTTGCCATGATACTCTACTATCATGAATATAGCGCGCTTATTCAAAGGCAAGTAAGGGTGTGCTGGCAAGAAGCTTGAATCCTGCTGTGCAGAAACCATGCCCCCTATAATCACCAAAAATAAACTCAATAAAATACGCAGTTGCATCGCAACAAAAATATTGATTGCAAATGATTAAACCTTCAGGTTAGCAGAACAATGCTAATTTTAATTTTTAAACTGTGCATGGCCGGAATTTATATTCATATCCCTTTTTGTAGAAAAGCTTGCAACTATTGCAATTTTCATTTCTCTACCAATCATCAATTGATGGATCAAATGATTGAAGCGATGGTGCATGAAATAGCACTTCAGAAAACCTATCTCTCTGAGCCCATTGAAACCCTTTATTTTGGTGGAGGAACCCCGTCGCTGTTGAATCAAGCCCATTTAGCGATGCTGATGGAAGCTGTTAAACTGCACTTTAATTTAATGCCAAATGCAGAAATAACACTGGAAGCCAATCCAGACGATATTGATACGGCTCATTTAAAAGATTGGGTACGCTTAGGCATTAATCGATTGAGCATCGGTATTCAATCATTTAGAAACGAAGACCTCCAATGGATGGGTCGCGCACACAATGCCAATCAAGCATTCACCTGTATTGGATTGGCTCAAGCTGCGGGCATTCAAAATATTTCGATCGATTTAATTTATGGTGGGCCCAGTTTGTCGAATGAAGATTGGATCAACAATCTTAAAATGGCTATTAACACGGGAGTGCCACATTTGTCTTGTTATGCATTAACAGTAGAACCCAAAACTGCACTGGCGCATAAAATTAATAAACAAGAACTACCCAATGTGGATGCTGCACACCAAGCAGCACATTTTACCATTTTGCAGGAAATGAGTGCTGCTGCTGGATTTGAACAATATGAAATTTCCAATTTTTCGTTGCCTGGCAAAAGAAGTATACACAATGCCAATTATTGGTCAGGACAATTTTATGTAGGGATTGGACCTGCCGCGCATTCTTTTAACGGCCTAAGTAGACAATGGAATATTAGTAACAATGCCTTATATATTCAATCTCTTACCCAGGGTATAGTTCCTTTTGAAATAGAAGAATTAACCATTGTACAACAAACCAATGAATATATTATGACGGCACTAAGAACCGTTGAAGGCATTGATGCAAATAGATTGAACACCATTGCGGGTCAAGATATTTTTCCTGCAATTGTAAAAGATGCGGCCCACTACATTAGGAATGGGCTGTTGGTTCAATTAAACCAACAGCTATTCCTCTCCCCTGCAGGAAAATTTATGGCAGACGGAATTGCTGCACATCTATTTAGAGAAGAAGAAGCAAATTGATTCTAGTGAATATTGTCTACTGTTGTATCAACTGTTTGTAATAAGGTCATCACAATCGGATAGAAATCATGTTTCTGTGGATGTTTCTCATTCAATTTATCAGCAATCTGTTTAATCGCCATTAACAGATTGTCTTTATTAATACTTTCTGTATGAATATGGTTGGGCTTATGTATTTCAAAATCATCTCTTAACAATTCCATCAAAGAAACTTCTAAAATTTTAGACAAGTCTTTGATATGTTTCACCGTAAGTTGGGTATAACCATTCTCTATTTTGCTGTATGCATTTTGAGAGATGCCCATTTGCTTTGCTACAAAATCTTGAGTGTAATTTCTTTGTTCTCTAACTTTTCTAATCAAGGTTTGTGGCATTTTTAATAGTTTAGGTATTTATTACATATTTAGGAAAGTTTTGTTTAAATCTATATCAAAAAACTTTCAATTTGTTTAAACCCGTCTTCAGCAGGCAGCTGTTCCCATAGTATCAAATAGATGGCGCTGGCAATAGGCATCTTGGCCATAACTGTGTTATTGGTCTTATAAATACATTTACTGGCAAAGTATCCTTCTGGCAACATATTGAGTTCTAGTTGTGCCGATTTAACTGAATAGCCCTTACCCAACATATTCCCAAATGTGCGGTTTCTACTGAATAAAGAATAACAGGTTACCAATAGATCTCCTAAATAAACGGAAGCGGTGTAATTTTTTTGAATGCAAGTGCCCGGGGCTATTTTTTCTAAGAACCCACCCATTTCGTTGGCACAGTTGGCAATATAAACGCTTAAAAAATTATCTCCGTACTCTAAGCCATGCGCAATACCTGCACCCAATGCATAAATATTTTTCATAACCGCTGCATATTGCACACCTACCACATCGGTATTCACTACTGTATTAATGTAATCGGTTTTAAAACAAGCTGCAATGGCAGCTGTCTCCGCTTCATCGCTTCCCGAAAAAGTGAGATAAGATAATTTTTCCGCAGCCACTTCTTCCGCATGGCAGGGGCCTAACAAAGTAAAATAATTGTTTAAGGGAAATTGTACCGTTTCTGCTAAATACTCGTGCAATAATTGGTTTTTGGTTGGAGTAATTCCTTTAACCGCCGAAACAATTTTTTTATTGATCCATTTTTCTGCAGAAACCTGCATCAAAGCATCTTCCACATAAGCAGAAGGAACGGCAATTACTATTACATCTGAGGCTTCAATTACTGCGTTAATATCGGTAGTCAATTGCAGTTGAGCCGGATTAAAATAAGCTGTACTTAAATAATGTGGATTATGCTTTCTCTTTTTAAAATAATGAATGCTATCCTCATTTCGGATAAACCAATGAATGGTATTGCCGCTATCGGTGAGAATTTTAGCTAAAGCAGTTGCCCAGCTTCCACCTCCAATAATTCCAAACTGCATATGGCTGTTTTATCGCTATTAATTCAGCAAACATACAGAAAAACAAATGGACGGTGATTAGCCGTCCATTCATGAATTATACTTTAGGATTCTTAGTCTTTTTTCTTCTCTTCAAAAAGCTTGTCTTTTTCTACAATGGTTACCAAGTTGCCATCTTTAAGCATTTTGCTTACAATAGAGTATGGACCGGTAATCACTTTATCGCCCTCTTTTACGCCTTCGGTAATTTCAATATTATTCAAATCTTGAATAGCCGTTTTAACTCTTACTTTTTTAACCTTATTGTCTTTTTGCAAAATGAACACTACTTCTTCAATAGAGTCATCAGATGATACAGATTTTTGCTCTGCTTTTTCTACTTGTGCAACTTTATTATCTGTTTTCTTTTCGTCTTTTTTCTCTTTCTGATCTTCTTTGCTATCTCTTGTGGTAACTGCATTCAAAGGAACAGACAATACATTGTACTTGCTCTTGGTTTGAATATCGGCACTTGCAGTCATGCCCGGACGGAAAGGAAAAGATCTACCTGGAATCACTAAGTCTTTATAGCTTTCTTGTAACAAACGAATATGCACTTTATAGTTGGTAACTTCTGCACTAGCATTGGCAGCAAGTGCATTACCCGTACTAGGATTCGCAATTTTATAAACAATGCCTTTGAACTTTCTGCTGGTATATGCATCCACTTCTACAATAGCAGTATCGCCTAATTTAACTTTAGGTATATCATTCTCACCTACATCTACCCTTACTTCAAAACTACGCATATCGGCCACGCGCATCATTTCGGTACCAACGTTAAAGCTGTTACCTGCTACACGCTCTCCTTTTTTAATAGCCAACAAACTAATCACTCCATCCATTGGAGAAGTAATTAATGTTCTGCCAATATCTTTATTGGCTCTGTTTAATTGTGCTTGAACACTTTGTACACCAGCTTTTGCGCTTTTAATTCCTTCCATTGCAGCATTGTAATTGGCTCTTGCACTTTTAACTGCTTGCTCTGCTTGTTCAAATTCTAAGCGGCTGATTACTTTCTCTTCTAATAACTTCTTCTGGCGATTGTATTGTGTTTCTGCCTGATCCAAAGTTGCTTTAATAGCAGCAGATTGCGCAGTGGTATTAGACACTTGTGCTTGTTGCTGGCTTACCCCTGCAGCTACTTGGTCTCTTTGAGAATTTAAAATGTCGGCATAAATTCTGGCCAACACTTGTCCTCTTTTAACAGTGTCACCTTCGGCAACTGTTAACTCAACAATCTCACCGCTTACGTCGGGACTTATTTTTACTTCAATTTCAGGATATACTTTTCCACTCGCATTTACGGTTTCAATAATCGTTCTGCGTTGAACTGCTTCTGCAGTAACTTTTATTCCTTCTTCTTTACCTATTACTCCTGCTTTCTTAAGGCCTATGATAACGCCTATAATTACTACTAGGCCTACAATAATCCAGATTAACTTCTTACTCATGATTTGTTTTTTATAATTTAATGCCTTGACCTTTGTAAAATTCTAGTAGTTTAATTCTAAAAATATAATCAAACTGATTATTCAATCTGTCCAACTTTGCTCTTAATAAATTATTCTGATTGGTAATCAAATCCAATGTATTCGACAAACCTGCTTCAAAACGTTTGCGTGCATAATCGTACGCTTTTTGCGAAGCTTCTACCGATTTATCACTCGCGTGAAAACGTTGAATAGCAGCCATTGCATTGGTATGTGCTTGATAAATATTTTGCTGTAATGTTAAGTCTGCTTGCTGTCTTGATACTTGTGCTGTTCTTAAATTTAATTTAGAACGCTCATATCCTAATTTAGCTGAACCTGCATTAAAAATGGGTATCTGTACATTTAAGCCAAAGTTCTGTCTAAAGTTTTGCTCTAATTGACCGCCCCATCCACTCCACATTTGAAAGAAATTTCTTTTAGAAGAAGTCAACTGAATATCTGGCTGAAATACTTGATAATTCTGGTTATTCACTGTTACAAAATTGGTAGTAGGCCTGGTTCCAATCACATTTGCTCCTGTAATAGTAGTAGCTGCATTGGCAAAGTTAGATCCCAATCCACCAAAGGCAGAAATGGTTGGATAAAATGCAGAGCGCGCTCTTTTAATGGATGCTTCTGCCGACTTAATTCTTAAGTCACTTACTTTTTGAGCGGGTTGATTATTCAATGCCAATTGGTATAAAAATGCTGGATCCAATTCTCCCAATGGTTGCAAAGGAATATTATCTACTGCTGGTATTTCTACATCAAATGAAACAGACATATCTAAGTTAATGGCTGCTTTCAATTGAATCACGGCTTGTTGAAAAGTTGCTTTAGCACTCACTAAAGACGTACTATCTCTGGCAAGCTGGGCCTCAATTTCAGCAGAACTCAATTCTGGTAGAGCGCCTGCATCTACCCGCTTGCGGGTAAAACCTAATTGAGATTGGGTTTGACCTACTTGCACTTCCGCTATTGCAATTTGCTGCTTTGCAGCCACTACTTGTAAAAAGAAAGTAGCAATACTTAACGATACATCATTGGTAATTCTTTCAATATCGGTTAATGCTGCTTGTGCATTAAATCCCGCAATTTGACGGTCTGCTTTTAAAGCCCCCCAATTAAATACGGTTGCATTCACATTCAGGTTTACCTGTTGAAACAACAATTGTGTGGTGGTAAACAAGTTGGTAGTGGGATCAATGGATCTACCAAACTGGGTACCCAAATTGGTATTGGCACTTGCCGACGGATATTGAGACAATTTGGTTCGCTCTACTTCCAACGCAGCCAATCTTGCTTGAATATCTGCTTGCTTTACCGAAATATTGTTTTTTGCAGCGTATTCCACACAACGCTGAAGGTTCCATTTGTCTGTTGAACCCTGAGCAGCTAGATGCCCAGCGAACGTAAAACAACCGACCATTAGTAATAGTAAATTCCTCATAGAACAAAAATAAGTTATTCGGCGAGGCTTTTACAGAATTTAGACAGACGGAAAGGAAAGGGATGGTTTTGTGTTAAAATTAGTATGAAAGGCAGTTTATTGGTCTATGCCGGCTTTTTAAACCGTTGCGTAATGAAATATACAGCCATAAATACCGCTAGAACGGCCGTTCCAATTATGGCGGTATTGGGTGTTTGGATGGCTATGCTCACCCCAACAAAACAATACGTGGCCATGAATATCAGGGGCAATAATGGAAATAGTTTCATTTTATAAATACCGGTACCGTCTAAATGCTTGGTTTGCTTTCTCAACTTAAAAATAGTAGCGCTGGAAGCAACCATACCAAAACAATCAAGGAAAATGGTGAAATTTAAAATGGCATCAAAGGTTTGGGCAAAGAATAAAATGAGTAAACAGGTTAGGGTAAACACCGTTAGCGAAACCACCAATACCCCATTCTTTTCATTTTGCTTCGAGAAGATTTTAGGAATCGTGCCTTCATCACTCATGGCATACATGACTCTGGGATTACTCATCAATAGTGCATTTACATAAGCCAATACACCAAAGAACAAGAAGAAAGAAAAAATGGCTGCACCCTTTGCACCAAAAACTTTGTCTATTACCACATAAGCAATTTCTTTTTCACCTTTCATTTGCTCAAAACCTACAATCTGGTAATAACTAAAATTAACCAGCAAGTACAACCCAATAATTATAGCAATTCCAAAAAATATCCCTTTAGGAATATTGCGTGCGGGGTCTTTTACTTCACTTCCAAAATTGATGGTTTGTTGATACCCACCATAGGTAAATGAAACTGCAATTAAACTATAACCCAAACTCTGTATCCAACTCATTTGTGGGGTTGGGGGGATGGTAGCTGATGCAGACTCAGCAACCGCTGCAACTGTAGAAGATTCATAAGGGAAAAACAAAGCCGCTATTAATACTAAGATCATACTGATTTTGATGATCATTAAAATATTCTGCGCACGAGAACTCATTTTAAGTCCTCTCAAATTAATAATGTAAAACAATATGATGGCCCCTGCACTTAACAAGGCTTTGTCTACATCTGTCCAAGGTGTACCTGGAAAAAGTTTGGCAATATAGCCACTCCCAATAATAGCAACCACGCTTAAACTGGCGGCATTGCTAATTAAAATAATGCAATTGATGGCAAATGCAATACTGGGATGATAGGCATAAGAAAACACTTTATAATAACCCCCAGTAACCGGGAACCTGCTCCCGATTTCAGCGTAAGTTAATGCACCACAGAGGGCTACAAAACCGCCAATTAACCAAGCTGCAAAATATACAGAAGGCTCAATGGCATGCTGGGCGCTGGTTGCAGCCGATCTAAAAATTCCCATCCCTATTACCAATCCCACCACAATCATGGTGAAACTAAAAACATTTAATTGCTGGTTCCCTTTCATAAGGATAAATATATACATTTGCTGCGTTACT
>JAGOGG010000103.1 GCA_017996795.1 Sediminibacterium sp.
ATTAATCGTGCGGTAACCAGAAGTGGTTTACAAACCAAAGACTTAGTATTACAACCTTTAGCTTCTGCTAGTGCAGTGATGAGTGAGATTGATATGGAAGCAGGTGTGGCTATTTTGGATATTGGTGGTGGTACTTCAGATTTGGCTGTTTTTTATGAAGGTATTTTAAAGCATACTGCGGTGATTCCTTTCGGTGGCGAAAATATTACCAACGATATTCGTTTAGGATTGGGTGTGTTAAAAACACAGGCCGAAGCAATGAAAGTGCAGTTTGGTTCTGCTTTAGCTGATGAAGCAAAAGCCAATGCCTATATCACTATCCCTGGATTAAAGGGTATGCCTGCAAAAGAAATCAGTGTTAAAAGTTTAGCACAGATTATTCAAGCAAGAATGGGTGAAATCCTTGATTTTGTTACGTATCATTTAAAGCAAGTAGGTTTAGATCATCGCGCTTTAAACGGTGGCATTATTTTAACAGGTGGTGGATCTC
Organism: Sediminibacterium sp.; assembly: GCA_017996795.1. Taxonomy (GTDB): domain Bacteria; phylum Bacteroidota; class Bacteroidia; order Chitinophagales; family Chitinophagaceae; genus Sediminibacterium. The sequence continues at coordinate 491 of JAGOGG010000103.1, forward strand.
AATTAAAACACTTAATTCAATTAACTGAATATACTACAGGTTTAAATGCTCGTATTGGTTTGCCCAACGAACACTTAGCAGCCAATCATATTGATGAATTAAAGAAGCCAATGTATGCAACATGTATTGGTTTAATATTAAAAGGATACAACGATTACGATCATCAATACAAAGAGTTTAATGAGCAATTTGTAAAGATGGAAGTTCCTTCTGCTTTAAAGAAGAACCCAGTAACATCGCCTGAAGTACCTGTTGCAGTAGCACCTGAAATGCCAACAGCACCAGTTGCAAAAGCCACTGTTGATGTGGCACCAAGAATTAAATTCTGGGACAAATTCAAGAACAACTTAATTGAATTGTTTAAAGAAGAAGAAGACCAAGTTATAAGATAAACCCTACTACCCATTTAATCCCTACTAACCCAAACCGTCCACTATGATTCATTTTGATCTTCCTAAGCAGAAATCATCCATTATTAAAGTATTGGGTGTTGGCGGAGGTGGAAGCAACGCTGTTAACTTCATGTTTGAACAAGACATAGAAGGCGTTGACTTTATTATCTGCAATACCGATGCTAAAGCAATTGAACAAAGTAAAGTTCCCAATAAAATTCAACTAGGACCACACTTAACACAAGGATTGGGTGCAGGTGCAAATCCAGAAGTGGGTAAGCGTGCAACCGAAGAGTCGCTAGAAGAAATCAAACGTATTTTGGAAGTGAATACCAAAATGGCGTTCATTACCGTAGGAATGGGCGGCGGTACTGGTACTGGTGGTGCACCCATCATTGCTCAAATTTGTAAAGATTTAGGCATTTTAACCGTTGGGATTGTAACTACTCCTTTTGGTTTTGAAGGTCCGCGCAGACAGTTACAAGCAGAAGAAGGCATTAAAGCATTAAAGCCTTATGTAGATACTTTATTGGTGATCAGTAACGACAAACTGCGCATGCAGTATGGCAATTTGAAAATGAAAGAAGCATTTTCAAAAGCAGACAATGTGTTGGCTACTGCTGCAAAATGTATTACCGATGTGATTAATAGTCGTGGACATATTATTGTAGACTTTGCCGATGTATGCACTGTTATGAAAAATGGTGGTGTAGCCATTTTAGGTAAAGCTGAAGTAGAAGGGGAGAATCGCGCACAAATTGCCATTGAAGAAGCATTGTCTTCTCCTTTGTTAAATGACAGCGATATCAGAGGTGCTAAATGGATCTTAATCAATATTAATAGTGCAGAAGGTGAGCACGAATGCACAATGGATGAATTAGAAATCATCAACAACCACTTGCGTTTACAAGCAGGGGAAGATGCTGATGTAATTGTGGGAATGGGGTATGAACAATCTTTGGATAAGAAAATTGGTATCACTTTGGTTGCTACTGGTTTTGAACACAAAGATCCATTTGCAAAACCTGCTGCTGAAGCAAAACAAGAAGCAAAGCCTGAAAAGATTGTAATGACATTGAAGGTTGAACATCCTGCTGTTAAGTCTGGGGTGATTACTGCAACCACTGCTACTGAGCCTGCTGTTGCTTTTGAAGCGCCTGCCGCTCCTGTAGATGCCAATGCGCCTACATTTGAAACATTAGAATTACCTACTGCTCCACAAACAATTGTTTTTGATATTGCACCTCCAGTTGAAGAAGAAGTGCCCGTTGCAGAATTAGAACCAATTGCTGATGAAGTGGTACCCATGGGTGTGTATATGGAAACCCCTGCAATTACCGAAGCAGAGTTAGAGTTAATGCCTACTTTACAAGGACCTCCTGAAGTACATATTTTTGATGAAATAGAGGAATTGGCTCCAATACCAACCGCTATACATTCCAATTTTGCAAGTGGATTTTTGAGCAAGCCTTCTAATATTTATGCAAGTGCTGCTCAGCCATCTTCGCAAGAGCCGAATGAGCCAAGCAAGCCTGAAACGCCTGCTCAGCCTATCATTCAGCCAAGACCTGAACCCATTTATTCAGCACCAGTAGTTCCACCTACACCACCAACTCCTCCTCCGCCTGTTGCAGAAGAAGAGAATCAATTTGATATGCAGTTGGTAGAAAAGCCTGAAGGATACAACACACCAGTTGCAGGACCTGTTGCATCTACTCATGATGCTGATTGTGCTGGTGGAGATTATATGGATGATGTAGAAGAACAAAAAAGAAGGGCTGCTGAGCGTATTCAAAAATTGCGCAACTTATCATTCAACGTGAACAACACTTCAGATATGAATGGCGAGTTTGATGCAGTACCTGCTTATGTAAGAAGGAATATGGAGTTGTTTGGAAACACCCTTACATCTGTAGAAAACTTTTATAGCAAATACACAGTAGGCAAGGATGAAAACAATCAAACTCAAATTAATACCATCAACACTTTTTTAGACGGTAAAAAGCCCGACTAAACAATTTAGACTAACCCAACCATTATACTTTCGGATGCCCTGCTCTTTTGAGCGGGGCTTTTTAATAGCTAGCGGTATTCGAAACTTTTAGCCAGTACCTTTGTTAGTATAAAAAGCATTTACTATGGCAACAATCATGATTACTGGTGGAACGGGTACAGTGGGTAAGCGTTTAACAGATTTGTTGCTAAAAAAGGGCCATTCGGTAATCATAGTAGGTAGGGGAGAACACTCTAAGGGATCTTCTACTAGTAAACCTAGTAATTCCTCTAGTGCTTTTAATCAAACAAACCTGCGCTATGCACAATGGAATATTGATGCACAAACCATTGACGAATCAGCCATTCAACAAGCAGACTATATTATTCATTTGGCGGGTGCAGGTGTTGCCGACAAACGTTGGTCTGATGCGCGTAAAAAAGAAATTGCCGATAGCAGAATCAATAGTTGTGCCTTAATTGTGAAAGCTTTGTCTTCTATTCCTAATAAAGTGAAGGGGGTGATTAGTGCCTCCGCAATAGGATGGTACGGTCCTGATAATCAACTTGACGATGAAGGAAATGCAAGCACAGGCTTGGATAAAAGAGGATTTACTGAAGCAGCAAATCCCTATCCCGATTTTTTAGGAAATACTTGTAAAGCTTGGGAAGACAGCATTGCTCCGGTGAAAGCTTTTGGAAAAAGATTGGTCATCTTAAGAACTGGTATTGTTTTAAGTAACGAAGGAGGTGCCTTGGTGGAGTTTAAAAAACCTTTGCTATTTAAAACGGCTGCCATATTGGGTTCTGGCAAACAAATGATCAGTTGGATACATGTAGACGATTTATGCAACCAATACATTTATGCAATAGAGCATGAGCAAATGAATGGAGTCTATAATGCAGTGGCTCCACACCCTGTTAGCAATCAAACACTCACCATTGAATTGGCTAAAAAAATCTGCGGGTCTTTTTATATTCCCTTTTATGTACCTGCTTTTGTGCTAAAAATTGCATTGGGCGAAATGAGTATTGAAGTGCTCAAGAGCGCAACAGTGAGTAGTCACAAAATAGAAGCTGCTGGTTTTCAATTTCAGTACCCTGGCATTCATGATGCACTCACTCAACTGACTAGTTAAGCTAAATCTCTCTTGCTGTGTACTTTAAAACAAATCAGCCAGATGATTAACGTATACACGCAGGTAAGTACTACTTGTTCGCCTACTAAAGTAAGCGCCAATTCATACCCTTCCTTGGCGTCTTTTCCAAAATTACCTGAGAATGCAGGTGCTACCAATATATTGTCGGACACTTCAATTGGTAAGAATCGGGTGATGGCAATTTTTTTATATTTTAAATAGGCCACTAAAATATTCTCCACTACCAAATAGTAGAACAAAAATATTCCCAAGGCAATGAATGCTTTTTTTACTAAATAACCCAACAAAAAAGCAACGGTCAATTGTGCAAATGTTTGCAAATAAAACATGGGGATATAATGCAATTGTTCTGCAATTCGTCCCATATTTTCTGGATCAGCATAGATGCCAAATCCCAATGCTACCAACATATATACGGTCATCACTACAAATGAAATGATGGCTACATCAATCAACTTGCTCGCCATAAAATCTTTTCTGCTCCATCCATCTATAATATTCTGTTTATGGGTGCGATAATTGTATTCATTGGTTATGAGCATGATGACCAATATAGCAGGTAACAATACAAAGAAGGAAGAAAAATAAGCAACCGTATGAAAGGTTTCTGGAAATGCAAATGGATTGCCCAATAACATTTTGGCAATATTATTGGTCATTTCTTTACCCTGAGTAAACTCGTTATAAATATTATAAAACATATAGTTGATGCTTGGGTAAGTCAGCATCACAATTGCCAGCATCCACCAAAATGCAGGATATTTTTTAATTTTTAACCATTCTATTTTTAAAAGTAAGCCCATTGTTGTTGATTTAGTCGTTGGTTAATTCAAAGAATTTTGATTCTAAACGCTGCTTTTTATTCAATAATAAATTCAGTGTAATGCCTTTATTAAAGCAAAACTGATTCACTTCTTCTAAGTTTGCTGTGCCTGCAGGAAAATGAATTTGCATGCGTTGATTGTCTTCATGTATGGATAATACATTCTGCATTTGTGCCACACAATCTTTTAGTGCTTGCATATCCATTGCTGCTATTTCTACAATGTCTTCATTGCTGAGCACTTCGTCTACTGGCCCACTGGTTAAAAGTGTTCCTCTTTTAAGTATGGCTACATGCGAACAAATCTTCTCTACCTCGTCCAATAAATGACTCGCAATAATAATGGTAATGCCTTTGTCTGCCAGTCTTCTAATTAGTTCCCTAATTTCTAAAATACCTACAGGATCTAATCCGTTGGTAGGCTCATCTAATAACAGAACTTCAGGATTGCCCAATAAAGCTGCAGCAATTGCAAGCCTTTGTTTCATTCCTAAACTATAAGTGCTGAATCTACTTTTCTTTCGTTCGGTTAGTTTTACTATTTCTAATACTTCGCTGATGTCTTGATCGCTTCCTCTTCCACTAATGGCAGAAGTAATTTTTAAATTGTCTTCTGCAGATAAATAATGATAAAAATTGGGTGTCTCTAATAAAGAGCCAATTCTTTTTCTTGCTGCCGATGTGGGTGGTTGGTTAAACCAGCTATAGGTTCCTGTATCTGCCCCTAGTACATCTAACACAATACTCATCATAGTGGTTTTGCCACTTCCATTTGGTCCTAGTATCCCAAATACACTTCCCTTGGGTATGGTTAATGAAACCTCCTTAAGGGCTTTCACTTTGCCGTAGGCCTTGCTTACTCCGTCTATTTGTAATACTGTTTCCATATTGTTGTTTTAATCCTTTAACCAGTTGTTCAATTGCTTAATTACTTTTTCTCCCTTTAATATACCAAACTTATCGTTGTAGTCCCAGAGCATGACTGGTATTTCAAACCGTTTCATAATAGTAGTAATATCTCTAAGATAGGCAGATTTTGCTTTGGTCGATGCTAAATTGATGACCCCCGTTTCTGTGCAGATAAGTGGTAAATTTTGCTTATCGGCTTCGGCTTTGATCTTTTTAATTCGCATAAACAAGTAATCATAATTGGATTCTCTTGGAAATCGTTCAAACTCTTTAATTACTTCTGAGTCGGGCGCAGCACCTATTAATTCGGGCATTCTTCTTTTTTTGAAGGGATAAGGCAGGCCGGTCATATATGTCTTCTCCTTGGTCCAATCGGCCCCTTGGTGCGTGAACACATAGGGTTCATAAAAATGAAAAGTATACAAGATTTTGCCATCATCTGAGGGTAATTTACCCATGGTAAGCAATTCATTGATGCCATTGTAATTGGCTCCTCCTATTATGAATATGCGGTCTGGGTCTTCTTTTCTTAATTCTCTCACCAAAGTGGTAGCGGTTAACTTCCAAATATCCATATCGGTGGTGGGCTCATTGTACAATTCTAAAAACAGTTTTTCGTATGAAAACTCCCGAATATAGTTGATGACCTGCTTCCAGATTTTAATGATTCTTTCTGTTTCGGTTTCCCTGTTTTGGTTATTGAGCTTACCATAATGGTACACAATTACCAGTTTCAGGTTCAATCTTCTACAGTTCATATAGGTTTCATGCAATTTTTGGAGAATCTGTTCGTTTAATTGAACGGATCCTTCCCTCATGAAGTAATCAAATGCCACTGGCAACCTCACGGTTTCAAATCCAGCCTCCGCAATTGATTCTAACATTGGGCGAATATTGGTCTTTAAAAGCTGCTCCTGGCTTTGCCAGTGCTGCTCTAACAAAGAAATATTTACCCCTTGACCTAATGATTGAGAGATCTTACGAAGTGCTTCAGAAGTTTGCGTTTGAGCGGGTTTTAATCCAACCCCAAAAAGGAAAAGGTAAATGGTGAGTACTAAAGTTCTTCGTAACACGTTTTAAAATTAGTTTGAATAATATTTTACCAGTTGTAGATAAGTACCCATGATCGATTACCATCGGATTCCTTATGTAAATATAGACCGCGCTAAGCTTTCTAACGAATTAGTTAAGCGAGGTGCTTACTATTCTAATGTGGCCGTGTGGACCCTGATGTTTTCTCTTCCACTGTTTTGGTTACTCGATGTGCTTTTTATGAAGGAAGATTGGATATTCCTTTTGATCATTCGATTGATTTTCTTTAGCATTTCTTATTTCTTTTACATTTTTGGCACCAAGAAAAGATGGGGCCATGAACTGATATTAAACTTAGTGGTTGGGGTAAATATTGCATTGGTCTCTATGATTTGCGGTATTGTTCCTGTTTCTCTGGCCATGCCTTATTATTTGTTGGCATCTATCATGATGCTCTTATTAAATACCATTCTGTTCTGGAGACCCATTTTTGCTCAATTACATTCGGCTATTTCTTTTACCATTATTTTATTCATGTACTCGCTCAATAATCAAACGGGTGGCTATAGTAGTTTGATTTCGAATGGGGGAGGCGTATATTTTCTGGTTTCTGCTTTCTCTATCATGATTGCTTATAATCGGTACCAAATTGTAAGAAGAGAAACAGAAAAAAACCTCATTATTGAAGAATCCAATCGTCGTTTATTAGAGCAAAACGAAAAAATTAACGACCAACACCATATTATTGATGAAAAGAATCGTCGTTTAAAAGAGTTAAGTGATTATCGCCAGAACACATTAAACATCATGATTCATGACCTCAAGAACTTTATTGGGT
>JAGOGG010000104.1 GCA_017996795.1 Sediminibacterium sp.
ACATACCAATGATGGGTGCAGTACTCACCCCGCCTGTACTGGTTTGTCCAAGCAGTGTTCCTACAATAGGACCAGTACATGAAAAAGATACAATCACCAAGGTAAGCGCCATAAAAAAGATACCACCTAATCCACCCTTGCCTGCTTTTTGATCGGCTTTATTGGCCCAGCTATTGGGCAATTGCAATTCAAATGCGCCAAAAAACGAAATGGCAAACACCAAGAAAATAGCAAAGAACAATAAATTAGAAATGGCACTGGTAGAAATCTGATAGAGTATATCATCCCCAAAAAGCAACACTAATAGGATAGTTGGAACAGTGTAAATCCCAATGATAGACAAGGAATACCAAAGTGCATTCTTTATTCCTGCTGCACGGGTTTTACTTCTTTTTAAAAAGAAACTCACTGTTACTGGAATGAGCGGAAATACACAAGGTGTAATGACTGCCAACAATCCGGTTAAAAAAGTTAATAAGAAAATTTGCCATAAAGTTTGATTGGCAATCTCCGAATTATTTTCAGCCGAGTCTTTACTGGTTGGCAAAACTTCTACTGCAAATGATTCACTACCGCTCGGATATTCATCTGCCTGTTTACCCAACCAATTCAAACTTCCTTTTAAAATAATACTGTCGTTTGCAGGTACTTCAAAAAAATAAGAAAAACGTACACTGTCTTCGTACACACGAAAAGAAGGCAAAGAAGCATCTGTAGCCGGAATCTGCATCAGCTTACCTTCTTCAATGATAGAATCGGTAGTAATCGTATTGTCTAATTGCAAACTAGAAACAAACTCATCTTGGTTTGATTGCTTTTTTAAACCAAACAACTGAAAGCCTTTTTCTAATTTGGCACTGATGGTTAATTGCACCAAACTATCGCTGGTTCGTTGGGTTGAAAAAACAAATTGCACAGGTGATTTGTCCTGTGCAATGGTTGCTTTTGCCAGCAATAGTATTGCGAGCAGTGATAATATTTTTTTCATACTACAATAGCTTAATATCAAATTGTTTTTTGGTAGGAGGCAAACACTGTTCATCATCACATACCATGTAATTCACATAACCAGCAATATTGGTTTTAATACCTGGCTTTACTTTTACCAATTGAGTGTAAACGACTTTGCCACTATAAAACAGCACTTCCATCCCAAAAATCTTGTCATTAATTTTTTCTAGCTTACCCGTCTCTTTAGTAGTACCTGCTTTTTTTACCAAAGGATTGGTGTTAAAAACAATTTTAGTAGGAACAGGACCTCCTGCAGGCATATTCTGAGAATACATATGCCAAGGCTTTGGCACATTTGCGGTTATGGTAATTTCAAAAGTGTCGGCCGTTTTTTTCTTTGCCTCAAATGTCCAAGCCACCGGGTCTTTAATTTGAGCAAAACCCATTTGTAAGAAACCCAAACTAAGCACCAACAAAAACAATTTTTTCATAGTAGTATTTTATTCTTTATTGGATTGATAAAAGTTCAAACACTTTTAAGCCATCTAAGTTTTGTAAAGCAGCATTGGTTGCTCTTTCAGGATGAGGCATCATTCCAAACACATTGTTTTGCTTGTTCCTGATTCCTGCAATATTTCTTGCAGCTCCATTGGGGTTTGCCTGATCAACAATATTTCCCCATTCATCTGAATACCTAAATAAGATCTGATCGTTTTTTTCTAATTCATTTAAAGTGGCTTCATCTGCATGAAAACGGCCTTCTCCGTGTGCAATGGGTATTTTTAAAGCCCCTGTAGCTGGATTGGTAATAAAAACGTTTTTGCAAATAAATTGTTGATTGGCATTCTGCAATAAAACGCCTGGCAATAGTCCACTTTCACAAAGAATTTGAAAGCCATTACATACCCCCAACACTTTCCCACCTCTATTGGCAAAATCAATCACAGACTGCATCATAGGACTAAAACGAGCAATCGCACCACAACGTAAATAATCGCCGTAAGAGAAGCCCCCAGGCAATACAATACAATCATCGGTTGAAAAAGCAGACAAATCTTTGTCTTTATGCCAAAGCATAATTACTTCTTTATTCAAATCTTGCTGCAAAGCATCTTGCATGTCTCTGTCGCAATTGGAACCTGGGAAAACGACCACACCTAACTTCATGTGTTTGTAATTTAAGCTACAAAGGTACAATCCATAAAGAGAAAGAATGCCTAAAATTTGACCAAATACCAATTATTATACATAATCACCCCAATCAACACAAAAAAGAGAAAATTTGGGAACAACAATCTTTTGGGATGCGAGAAAGAGGCGGAAACAAATGCAGCAAAAGGAACCAAACACAAAATAGATGCATGTAAGCCTGCCTCATCAAAAATAAAGGGGGCAGCTGTTAAAATAAGGCACATCAATAACAAAGCAGACCAATTCTTTCGCATTTGAATCACCAATCTGCTATTGAACTGTTGCCAGCTAAAAAATCCAGCCAATAAAGCCAATACCAATGCCGACAAACCAGCAATTTGGGTATGGAGTAAGCCCTTCACTGGAAGCCCTAACTCCATTTTCGGCAAGAATTGACCAATCGTGGACAATTCATCATTAAGATACAGCCAAGATGCAAGAAAATAAAAAGGTAATGCTATACCCATCAATAGGGTAAACCACTCTTGTAACTTAAAAGGCCGCATAATACCTAGTGCAAAGAGCACCACAACAATCAGAATTGCGGTAGGGTGATAGCATAAAATAGTAAGACTAACCAATAGCCCAATATTGAATAATAAAGTTTTAGGGGCTGGGTGGTTATACAGTCGAGTTAACTTAATATAAATCCAAATCAGCAAAAAGTTGGCCATCAAAGCAGGACTTATTGCCGCCCATTCAGGCAATAATCCGGTAAGCAGCATATAACTCATTGCAACGGTATAGCCCGAGTTGGGAAACATTTTTTGTTCGGCCAACAAGAAATTGAGTCTGATAGACTGCAATAGTACTACTATCATGTAAAGAAAAAAACCTGCCGATTGAATGGTTGTTTTGGCATAATTATTCAACAAGAAAGCAAACCAACCATCTTGATGATTTGCAACAACCTTAATGGGAACAGTAAATCCATGCAGATGAACCAAGAGTCCAAGCAGCACTAAAAAAATAATATTGACGATCGATTTATCTCTAAATAAAAATACCACAGTACTGCAAATTAGTAATCAATTTTGGCAAAACAAGTGTAGCCTCTATACATGCAAGGTACAATTGCCTGACGAGCCCCTGTTTGTTTGGAATGTCTGGGCATAAAATCGTATCCTCTTTCCAAATTTTTGATGGTAGGATTGCGATCAATTTGACCCTGTGGCGAAAGGGATTGATCGGTTAAGATATTGCTCCGCTTATCTTGAATATTAAACATGAATCGAATTTGATCCCCTGAATTAATGATGCCATATCCAATATAATTATCGGTATTGTCGTCGTATTGCGTTTTGCGAATAATATTACTCCATTCCATTTTTCCGTTGGGTTCAAAAGAAATAATGGCCACATTATCAGAGAAATAACGGGTTACACTATTGGGTCCCATATTATTCATACCCCATGGAGAGCCCCATGGATAGGCGTTTAAGCCAGAACCATAAGGATAATACCCGCCTAATCCAAAGCCCAGTCCACTTCCTAAATAGGGATTAAAAAAAGGAGAACGATTCATCATATCCCAACGATTAAATGTATTTCCTCTTGAGCTCATGTAAGCAGATTCTGCAATCATCATAAACCCTCCGTCTCTTCTTAAAATAAGATTCTTTAAATAAAAATCATTGAAAGCAGTTTTTAAAGAGCCCTCCCCTTTTACATCGGCCCTGAATTCTTCGGAAAATACCGTAACAGCATTCAGGGTTTCAATATTGGTTTGTTTATCCCATAAAGAATAATAGAGTCCGTCTATATTGCCACGCTTCTGTTTACTAAAAAAAGAAGTGATTAATATTTTCTTATTGAGGTTGTCTATTTTAATTCGGGTATCATCTAAAAAAATCGCTTTTACTTTTATTTCACTGATGGTGGGATTAATGCTGCCTAATGGTTTAATCACCAAGCTCACTTTATTGATGCTCTCATTGGTTGCAACACTGGATTCTCTCAAACAAACCAAATTGCCCTCATTGTCTATTCCAAACTCACCCAAATAATCGTTTCGATCGGGCATGGCTATGGCAATTCTAACTTTCTCTAATTGTTTCAGCTCTTTATCAAAAACACAGGAAGTAACTACATGCTCTTTTTCATTACGGGTGCTCACTTTAAAAGCAGCCATTTTTTGTTTGTCTTCACTATTTACTACTGTATAAATTCTGCTATTGGCGGTGTAGCTCATTCCAGCCGTAGTATCCAATAGCATGGCTTCTCCCATTTTTTTTCCATCACCGCCAATTTTGGCTGCCATGATATAGTAAATATTTTTAAGTTGGTATTGATAAATGAAATAAGTAAAATCTGGGTAAGTAATAAAATCAGTACCCAATACCCTTGCTCTATCTGGCAAAAAATCAGCTTTCACCTTATTGCTCAATTTCATTTCTGCATCGTACACAGAAAAGAAATGATCGTCTCTTGCATTCTTGTATATCAGGTATTTTCCACTGATTTTACCTACCACTTCAAAATTGAGTGTTCTAGGGTCGTCTCGGTCTGGCTCAGAATACACGATTTTCTGCGCCGAAACAGCTACAATCCCCCCAAAAAAAACCAACAAAACAAGCAGAAATGACCTTTTCATAAAAGCAATCTTTATATTATCAAATGTACGCTATGTACAGTTTATCTAGTTTATACAATTTACCCATACATTTGTTAAAGATCTAATTGCTTTAATGCTTCAAAGCCTGTTTTGTGAGTAAAAATATCAACAAAGTTTCCGCTGCCGGTCTCTTAATTGCCTTGGGAATTATATACGGCGACATTGGAACATCCCCACTCTACGTTTTCAACGCAATCATTACCAATAGAGTCATTTCGGAAGAATTGATTATTGGTGCCTTGTCTTGTATTATATGGACCATTACTTTACAAACTACAGTTAAGTATGTGTTATTGGTGTTAAATGCAGACAACAAAGGAGAAGGTGGAACATTTGCATTGTATGCATTGGTGAGGCGAAGAAAAAAATGGCTGGTCATCCCTGCAATGATTGGAGGTGCCGCTCTTTTAGCGGATGGAATCATTACGCCCCCCATTTCAGTTACTTCAGCAATAGAAGGGTTAAAGGAATTACCCGCAATGCGTAATATAGCTTCTAATACAATTGTAATTATTGTAATTGCCATATTAGCTGCCATCTTTTTTATGCAACAATTTGGTACTGCCAGTATTGGAAAATTATTTGGGCCCATCATGTTTATTTGGTTCACCATGTTGGCCATTTTAGGTATCTGGAATATGGGGAACGATTTAAGTGTATTCAAAGCCTTGAATCCTTATTATGGCATCAAATTATTAACACTATATCCCAATGGGTTTTGGTTGTTAGGGGCTGTATTTTTATGTACAACTGGTGCGGAAGCCCTTTATTCTGATCTTGGGCATTGCGGTAGAAAAAATATTAGGCTCTCGTGGATTTATGTAAAAGCATGTTTGCTCTTGAACTATTTTGGGCAGGGTGCTTTGTTGTTAAGCAGTCATAAAGGCTTATTAGTAGATGCAGCCAATAAAGCACAATTTGGCATCAACGCTTTTTATGATTTAATGCCGCAATGGTTTATCATATTTGGGGTAATCATAGCTACTTCTGCTGCAATTATTGCCAGCCAAGCGATGATATCGGGATCATTCACTTTAATAAGTGAAGCACTTAGATTGAACCTATGGCCTAAAATGAAAGTTAGGTATCCTTCAGAAGAAAGAGGACAACTATTCGTTCCTGGTATTAACCTTTTACTATTTGTAGGCTGTATTGGAATTGTACTCTACTTTAGAGAGTCTTCTAGAATGGAAGCGGCTTATGGTTTGGCTATTGTTGTAACCATGCTGAGTACGACCATTTTATATTCAAATTTTTTGGTACTCAAAAGAACTGCCTCTATTTGGATTTATATTTTCTTATTTGGCTACTTAGTTTATGAGTCTGCATTCTTAGTAGCATTGATGGAAAAATTTGTGCATGGTGGTTATGTTACTTTGTTAGTGGGTGGTGCCTTATTTGCAGTCATGTACGTTTGGTACAGGAGTAGAAAAATCAAAAACCGTTATGTTGAGTTTGTACGCTTAGAGAATTATATCCCAATGATTCAAGAGCTAAGCAACGATAAAAGCATTCCTAAATATGCCACCCACTTGGTATATATGACCAGTGCCAATAACCACAATGAAATTGAGCACAAAATCATTTATTCTATTTTAAATAAAAAACCAAAAAGAGCTGATATCTATTGGTTTGTTCACGTAGACGTATTAGATGATCCTTATACTTGCGAATACAACGTAGAACATATTATTCCTAATGATATCATTCGAATTGAATTCAGGTTAGGCTTTAGGGTAGAACATAGAATTAACTTAATGTTCCGCAGAGTGGTAGAGGAATTGGTAAAAAACAAAGAAGTAAATATTACCAGCCGATATGAAAGCTTAGAAAAAAACAATATTGTAGGCGACTTCCAATTCATCGTGTTAGAAAAATACCTGAGTCAAGACAATGAATTGCCATTCTTTGAGCGCATTGTAATGAAATTGTATTTCTGGTTAAAAGAAATCAGCTTAAGTGAAGAGAGAGGTTTTGGATTAGACCCGAGCAATGTAACTATTGAGAAGTTTCCATTGATTGTTGCACCGGTGGCTAATATGAAATTGAGCAGGGTGTTTCCGGAAGGGGAAGAATAAATAGAATGGGTACAATCTTTTTATACATCATTGTTGGGTACTTATTACTTGTATTGGTAGGTTACCTTATACAGGAAAAGCTCATTTTTAAACCGGAGAAATTAGCCCAAGATTTTGAATATAAATACGATGCCCCTTTTGAAGAATTGTTTTTTGATGTATCCGAAGGGGTGCGTATCAATGGTCTACACTTTTATGTAGATAACCCCAAAGGCTTGATTCTCTATTTTCATGGAAATTCAAGAAGCATAAAAGGCTGGGCAAAATATGCCCAAGATTTTTACAGGTACCAATATGATGTTGTATTAGTAGACTACAGAGGGTTTGGTAAAAGTACTGGCAAAAGAAGTGAGCGGGAAATGTTAGCCGATATGCAATTTGTGTATGAAACGCTCAAGCAAAAATATCCGGAACACCATATCTTGGTATATGGAAGAAGTTTGGGTAGTGGCTTTGCTACCAAAATTGCAGCAGATAATTCTCCCCGGTATTTAATTTTAGATGCTCCTTATTATAGTTTCATTAAAGTAGCTGAGAGGTTTACTCCTTTTATTCCTCACAAACTTACCCTTCGTTTTAAATTACAAACGGATCAATGGATCAAGAAAGTCAACTGCCATACCTATATTATTCATGGCACTAAAGACTGGTTAATTCCCATAAAACATAGTAAAAAATTACAAGAACTCAACCCCCATAAAATCACTTTAATTAGTATTCATGGG
>JAGOGG010000007.1:0-17965 GCA_017996795.1 Sediminibacterium sp.
ATAACCATTTGACCTTGTGGAAAATAATCATACACGCCTCCTTTCTCTTTGCTTCCTCCATCATCAGAATACTTTGTAACCAACGCATTAAAATCAGCTCCGTTTTTAATTGCAGTTTGAATACTATCTACAAGTTTTTTTCCAGTAGAATCATCTCTTACTTGTTGACCGCTTTGAGGATCATTGGTACCTATTAAGATATGTCTTACAGTAACACTGTCTGGCCATTGTTTAATTCCAACCATTTTGGCTAATACATAATTGTTTCCGTCTACATAAGGTCCAAATAAACCACCAACTGGTAAACGAATAATAGAATCTTTATTTGCTACTTGAATTCTAGATCCACCAAAATAACTGTTGTAAAAAGCCAATTCAGTTCCTACTTTTCCAAGAAAAGCAGCAGCATCAGAAGAAGCTGCAAAATCTGCTTTTAAATCATTGATTTGAGCTAGCGTTGCTGCAGAATCAGCAGAAGTGGGCGCTGCACTAAAAGTTACATAGGCAATAGAACGAGTTTCTTCTTCTTTTTTGAATTCGTTGCTATGCTTCTTTACATAATTATTAATGTCTGCATCAGACACTTTAATACTAGAGTCTGAAACAGCAACATAAGGATAGTATACATAGGAAGCAGAAGCAATAGCGTTATTGTCTGCTTGTTGTTTTTCAACCATCCATTTTGGAACATAAACTGATTGAATTAATAGGTTTTGGTATTTATTACGCAAGCTATTTTGAATAGTAGGCTCTATATATCCACTATTGATCATTTTGATTTGCTCAGCATTTTTGCTCTTTTTAATTTGAGCAAAAGCTCTTTTTGCGTCATCCACTTTAAATACACCTGTTTTAGGATCGGTAAATTCTTGACGTAAAGGAGAGTTTTCACCAAATAAAATGTCATTCAACTCTTTAGCTGATACAACAAGACCTAATTTTTCAAATTCTTGGTTTAATACAATATTATCCACTTCCATATTGTATACAGTACCAATTAATTGATCACGAGTAGCACCTTGACCCGCATACATTGCTTCTTGAGATTTTAAACGCTCTTCAAAAGCTCCACGCTCAATAGAAGTACCATTTACTTTTGCGATAACAGAACTGTTAGAAAAAGCAGATCCACCACGTCCGGCACCATCCTGAAGAATAAAAGCAATCAAAGCAACTGCGATGATTACAAAAATAATCCAGGTGCCACGGTCTCGAATAGTTTGAATTACAGACATAATTAATAATTAATATATAATTTATCCCGCTTCATATACGGGGAGGCAAAAATAAGGGAAAAAGAGGTAGAATAAGTTGTGGAAAAATATGCACATTATTCTGTTGGTAACCTCCTTTTTTAGGGGAAAAATCGTGTTTTGGTATATTATTTTGTGGAAACAAAAGGAATAACTCACTCAAAAAGAATGAAAATTGAACTTTCTAAATAAAATACATTCAACTTATGCTTGTTAATTAACAGTGCAAGAAAAGTGAATTGAAAAAAGGAGGCCGTGTGAATTGGGTTATACAGCATTGTTAATAAACCATATTTTCTTAATTAAGACAGCCAAAAACACTGTTTAAAAAAAAGTGAATAATGGTGGATAAACTAACTAAGGTTAACTTTACACTCTGTGGGTAACTAAGTTATCCCGATATACACACGCATAATAGTAGTAGTTGATTTTATATAAATAATTATTAAATATTATTACTTTGGATATTAACATCGCAAAAACACAATTAGTAAAAAACGGATTTTTAGATTTGGAAATTGATCCTGAATTAGATCTCTTTGCTGAAATACAAAAATTAAAAAAAGAGAAAAATGCCGTTTTACTTGCACATTACTACCAAGAAACAGATATCCAGGATGTGGCAGATTATATTGGGGATAGTCTGGGTCTTGCACAGCAAGCAAAACAAACCACAGCAGATACCATTGTTTTTGCAGGAGTTCACTTTATGGCCGAAACTGCCAAAATTTTAAACCCAACCAAAAAAGTTTTACTACCCGATTTAAAAGCTGGTTGTTCCTTAGCAGACAGTGCACCTACGGCTTTATTTAAAGCATTTAAAGAAAAACATCCGAATCATATTGTTGTTTCTTATATCAATTGCACAGCTGATATTAAAGCCTTAAGTGATATCATCTGTACCAGTGGAAATGCAGAAAAAATTATTGAAAGTATTCCAATTAATCAACCCATATTGTTTGCTCCTGATAAAAATTTGGGTGCCTACTTAAGTAAAAAGACAGGCAGAGAAATGTTACTTTGGAATGGCGCTTGTATGGTTCATGAGATTTTTAGTCTAGAAAAAATAGTAAAACTAAAAATCAGACATCCTAAAGCAAAATTAATTGCACATCCAGAATGTGAAGAAGCTATATTAAATATTGCAGATTATATTGGTAGTACTACACAGTTATTAAAGTACACGCAAACAGACAATACACCCGAATATATTGTAGCAACAGAAACTGGTATACTTCACCAAATGCAAATTAATAATCCTACCAAAACATTTATTCCTGCCCCACCAGAAAATAATTGTGCATGTAATGATTGTCCATATATGAAACTAAATACTTTAGAGAAAATATACCTCTGTATGAAGTATGAATTACCTGAAATATTAATGGATGAAGCATTGCGATTAAAAGCATTGAAACCAATGGAAAGAATGATGGATATAAGTAGAGCAGCTGGTTTAATTGGAGGTTAAATTCCAATTACTTTGTTTTAACAAAGCTTTCTCTTTTAAGGATAAACTTTTCAAGCAAAAAGGTATCTAATCCAAAAATGCCTGATATGAAAAGGAAAATCCTTATTATTTTATTTGCAACAATCGCAATTATTGCTTGTAATAAAAACGATCAGACAGTTGTAACCCCAACCGTTACAACCAATACAGACAATGCAATTATCTCGACTGCACTTAATTTACCAACTGTACCTTTTGATTATGTTAATTTGAATTTACCGGCTTATTTTTTTGTTAATGCCGGAGGAGGTGCGCCAACTTCTGTAAATGGAATTGATAATACACCTTCAACTAATACAGTTACCAATAATGGTGCAACCTTAGGAAGGGTTTTATTCTATGATAAAACCATGAGTGTTAATAAAACTATTTCTTGTGCAAGTTGTCACAATGCTTCTTTTGGATTTAGTGATACTGCTGTATTGAGCAATGGATTTGCAGGGGGCAAAACAGGCAGACATTCTATGAGTTTAATTAATGCAAAATTTTACCAACGTGGTAGATTCTTTTGGGATGAGCGCGCTGCTACTTTAGAAGAACAGGTACTAATGCCATTTCAAGACCAAACAGAAATGGGTATGACTATTCCTACCCTACTTCAACGCGTTAGAGAACAAGCATTTTATGCACCACTCATGAATAATGCATTTGGGGATACCGCCATTAGTAGCAATAGAATTGCATTAGCACTAGCTCAGTTTGTTAGAAGTATAGTTAGTAGCAATAGTAAATATGATGCAGGAAGAGCACAAACCAATAATCCAGTTGCTAATTTTGCCAATTTTACTACAGAAGAAAATGAAGGAAAAAGACTATTTATTACACCTGTTCAAAATGGAGGAGCAGGTTGTTTTGGATGCCATACTACCGAAGCATTTGTGTCTGCAAATAATGGACCTCGGAATAATGGATTAGATCTTAATACAACCAATGACAATGGTGCAGGTAGAGGTGAATTCAAAACACATACTTTACGTAATATTGAATTAACTGCACCCTATATGCACGATGGTAGATTTAAAACTTTGGAGCAAGTGGTAGAACATTATAATAGCGGAGTAAAAGCACATCCCAATTTAGACAATGCTTTAAAAACACCCAACGGTACTCCTATTCGGTTGAATTTAACCAATGCACAGAAAGCTGCAATAGTTGCTTTTATGAAAACACTGACCGATCCAACCATTGCATCCAATACCAAATGGAGTAATCCTTTCAAGTAATTTTTTTTTAATATAATCACATCTTCATCCATTCAAAAAATAAATTCAGGCTGGCCAATACAAATTTTTTAGCTTTAGCCAAAGCTATTAAATGAAGTACCTCTTTTTTACACTTTTATGCTGTTGTTCTATTGCTCATGCTCAATCTTATAAAAAAGTACACAGGAAAGCAATCATGGCAGATTCTCATAATGATTTGCTTACAGCCTCAATAGAAAAAAATCTTTTAATTGATCAAGACTTAAAAGGCAAAACACATTCTGATTTAAATCGTTTTAAAGAAGCGGGTGTTGATGTGCAATTATTTAGTGTTTGGTGTGATGGAGATAAAATTCAACCATACGCTTGGGCGAATAGGGAAATAGATACCTTATATGCTGTAGCTAATCGCAATCCACAAAAAATTGAAATTGTAGCTGATTATGCTGCTTTAAAAAAAGCAGTTCGTAAAAATAAATTGGCCGCCATGTTTGGCGTAGAAGGCGGTCATATGATTGAAGAGGATATCAGTAAAATAGACTTGTTGTATAATAGGGGTGTACGTTATATGACACTTACCTGGAACAACTCTACCAGTTGGGCAAGTTCTGCAATGGATGAATCCAAATTAAAAAATGATCCTTCTGCAAAATTAGGGTTGACTGAGTTTGGTAAACAAGTAGTAAAAAGAATGAACCAGTTAGGAATGATGGTAGACCTCAGCCATGTAGGTGAAAAAACTTTTTGGGATGCCATACAAACCACCACAAAACCTGTTTTGGTTTCTCATAGTAATGCATATGCACTTTGTCCTGTCTTTAGAAATTTAAAAGATGAACAAATAGATGCTGTTGGAAAAAACGGAGGGGTTATTCAATTAAATTTTTACTCTGCTTTTGTAGACAGTACTTTTAAAAACAGAGAAAAAATATTTCTGCAAAACAAACAAGCAGAAATAAAAGAATTGATTGCAAAAGGAATGCAGAAAGAATATGCCCAAACAATGGTGGTAGAAAAATATAAAGAAGAATCATTGGCTATACAACCACCTATGAGTATGTTATTAGATCATTTAGATTATATAGTCAAAAGAATTGGGGTAGACCATGTTGGTATGGGTTCTGATTTTGATGGTATTTCTGCAAGCCCGCGAGAATTAACTGATGTGACAACTTATCCTTTAATTACAAAAGCATTATTAGAAAAAGGATACAGTAAAAAAGAAGTTACTAAAATAATGGGTGGAAATTTATTAAGAGTAATGCAAGCCCAAGAAACTAAATAAAAACCAATCAACCATATACTAATGAGAAAAACGGCACTGACTTCGGCATTATTATTTATTTCTGCAATGCTTTTTGCACAGGCTACACAAAAGCCCCCCTTGCATGGAAAGAATTGGATGGCCATCACGGGTAAACCTCTTGCTGCTACTGCAGGATCAATGGTTTTTCAACAGGGAGGTAATGCCGTTGATGCGGCTTGTGCCATGTTGGCCGCCACTTGTACCATGTGGGATGTATTGAGCTGGGGCGGAGAAACGCAAGCGATTATTTATAATCCAAAAACAGGAAAAGTGATTGGTATTAATGCATTAGGAGTTGCCCCAACAGGCGCCACTCCTGAGTTTTTTAAATCAAAAGGCTACCAGTTTCCTCCTGAATATGGTCCGTTGGCGGCCATCACTCCAGGTACAGTAGGTGGAATAATCCATATGTTATCAGAATATGGAACCATGAGTTTAAAACAAGTCTTGGCGCCTGCAATGGATTTGGCAGCTGGATATCCAATTGATGCCCAAACCGCTAACAGCATTGAAAGGGGTAAAGAAAGGATTAAGCAATGGCCTTATAGTAAAAAAGTATTGTTGCCACATTTGGGCGAAAAAAGAGAAGCCCCTGAAGCAGGTGAAATATTTGTTCAGCAAGATTTGCTAAACACGTTAAAAAAATTAGTTGAAGCGGAACAAACTGCATTAAAAAATAAAAAAACACGCAAACAAGCTTTGCAAGCCGCTTATGATCGTTTTTATAAAGGAGATATTGCTGATGAATTTGTAAGAGGAGCGCAAGAGCAAGGCGGATTAATCACCAAGCAAGACTTGGCTAATTGGAAAGTGAAAGAAGAAACGCCATCGATGATTAATTATAAAGGTATTGATGTCTACAAATTAACTCAATGGACACAAGGACCCTCTATGTTACAGGCTTTGAATATTGTAGAAAATTTTGACTTGAAAAAAATGGGCTACAATTCTCCTCAATACATTAATACCATTTATCAAAGCATGAGCCTTGCATTTGCCGACCGCGATTTTTATTATGGGGATCCGGCATTTGCTCCTACACCTCAGCCCATGAACGGTCTATTAAGTAAAAGCTATGCTAAGCAGCGCGCGGCTTTGATCAACCCAGAAATAAACAATGCCCTTGTTTCTCCTGGAGATCCCTATCCTTTTGAAGGACGCGTGAATCCATATACCGAACAAATTAAACAGTGGAATCTTGAAATGGACAGCACGGGCAAGAGAAATTTTGTTCCAGCACACGACAGTACCTTTACCGCTAAAGCGGAATTAGAAGCCTATATGGATCGCCTTTGGAGAGGCACCACTAGCGTAGAAGCTGCAGATAAAGAAGGTTGGGTAGTGTCTATTACACCTAGCGGTGGATGGTTGCCGGCAACCATTGCTGGGAACACCGGTATTGGCATGAGCCAGCGTATGCAAAGCTTTGTGTTAGATGCTGCTATCAACCCATTTAATGTGGTTGCACCAGGTAAGCGCCCTAGGGTTACCCTAACTCCTTCAATGGCTTTAAAAGAAGGTAAGCCTTATCTTTCTTTTGCAGTGCAAGGTGGAGACACCCAAGACCAAAATCTTTTGCAGTTCTTTTTAAATATGGTTGAATTTGGTATGACTGTTCAACAAGCTTCAGAAGCAGAAAATATTAATACCAACCAACTTTGGTTATCATTGGGCGGAACTAAAATAAAAGACCGCAAACCAAAAGCAGGAGATATTTTACTTTCTGCTAGAACACCAGAACCTACTCGCGAAGCGCTCAAAAAAATGGGCTATAAATTGAGTTTTGGTCAGAGAACCAGCGGCCCTATTAATGCTATTTTTCTGGATAGAAAGCACAATAGCCTTTGGGGAGGTTCTTCCAACAATGGAGAAGATTATGGCATAGGCTGGTAAAAACAGCTAAAAAAACCGAGATAAATGTATTAATACGCTGCCAAACAAATTGGTGGCGTATTATTTTTGGTACAATAAACAGAAAACTAAACACGTTAGTAAAAAAATACTAAAAAAATTAGTGTGTATAATTAAAATCCACTAGTTTTACCACCTCATTAATTTTGACCATCTAAAAAGTACAACATGAGTAATGCAGAAAAATTAAAAGCGCTAAAGCTGACTATTGATAAAATCGACAAAGATTTTGGAAAAGGAAGCGTAATGATGATGAATGAAAAAAGCACAGCCCCAATGGAAGTAGTTTCTACTGGTTCGCTTGGCTTAGATGCTGCATTAGGTGTAGGTGGTCTTCCCAAAGGTAGAATTGTAGAAATATATGGACCAGAATCTTCCGGTAAAACAACTGTAGCCATTCATGTTATTGCAGAAGCCCAGAAAAAAGGGGGCATGTGTGCTATAATTGATGCGGAACACGCTTTTGACAGTGCTTATGCGCAAAAATTGGGCGTAGACGTAGACAATTTGTTGATTTCACAACCCGATTATGGCGAACAAGCATTAGAAATTGCTGATAGACTTATTTTGTCTGGTGCTTTAGATGTAGTGGTAATTGACTCTGTTGCTGCATTGGTTCCAAAAGGAGAATTAGAAGGAGAAATGGGGGATAGTAAAATGGGATTGCAAGCAAGATTGATGAGTCAGGCATTAAGAAAATTAACTGCAACGATTAACAAAACCAATACCATCTGTATTTTCATCAACCAACTTCGTGAGAAAATTGGGGTTATGTTTGGAAACCCAGAAACCACAACGGGTGGTAATGCATTAAAATTCTATGCTTCTGTACGTTTAGATATCAGAAGGATGACTCAAATTAAAGATGGTGATACTGCTATTGGAAATAGAGTAAAAGTAAAAGTGGTAAAAAACAAAGTAGCGCCTCCTTTCCGCGCAGCTGAATTTGACCTTGTTTTTGGAGAAGGCATTAGCAAAGTGGGTGAAATTATTGATATGGGTGTAGAAATGGGTATTGTTCAAAAAAGTGGATCCTGGTTTAGTTATGAAAGCAATAAACTGGGTCAGGGAAGAGAATCTGTGAAGACCCTATTACACGATAATCCGGAATTATCTAATGAAATAGAAGCAAAAATTAGGGCTAAATTAATTGTAGTAGCGGAAACTCCCGCTGAAGCAACCGAACAATAAATCGCTTTTTTAGATGGGTTAGTAAATTGCCCTGGTCTGCAAAGGCCGGGGCTTTTGTATTAAATTAATCCTTGTTTAGATAATATTCACCCCTATCTAGGCGTTTATCAAACACTTAGTGGCTTTTTAATGCCCTAAATTTTAATTCATTCGTGCAAATGAACGCAAAGGTACCCAGTTATTCTACCCTGAGCGGCCGTATTCTGCAATGCCTGATTATATTGGCTTGTGTTTTCGGTGGCAGTACCCATGCACAAAAAGGAATTGGATTTGATATAAAACCGTTCAGAAAAGAAGCCATTTTTAGAGACGACGACAAAATTGGTTACAACCTTCGCTTTAGAAATAATACCAAAGAAAAAATCAGGGGTACTATCAAAGCCAAAGTAATGAATTATAAAGGCGAAGAGGTATTTAACCAGGAAATGGGCTTTACCATGGACGCCAAAAAAGGGTATATGAAAGACTTATACCTTGAAAACGATAAAACCAAAGCGGGCTTCTATCAATTACAATTAATGGTTGCAGCCAATAATTACGTGGATACTTTAAATTTTGGATATGGCGTTGATCCTGAAAAAGTATATTCTAATGTTAATAGGCCGGCAGATTTTGATCAGTTTTGGGATGATGCCAGAAGAGAACTAGTTAATATAGACCCAAAGTTTAGGGTTACCAGAAGAGGCGATCAAAGCACAAGAGATGTAGATGTTTTTTTAGTAGAATTTCAATCCTTAGAATACCAAACCATTCGAGGTTGGTTGTCTGTACCTAAACGCAAAGGGAAGTTTGCAGTTATTTATGAGTTGCCGGGTTATTTACAAGATATGCGCCCCGACTCATTAAGAACGGATATGGCGGTTTTCAGAGTAAATGTTAGGGGTCACGGAAATAGCAAAGACAACACCAACGCCGATTTTAATACTTTCAATATTATTAATTTAAATGACCGCAATAAATACATCTACCGTGCTGTTTATATGGATGCGTTGCGCGGCTTAGATTTTTTGTATAGACACGATTATTTAAAATTAGATCTAAAAAAAGTCATTGTAAAAGGAGAAGGACAGGGTGGGGTCTTGGCTGCAGTGGTAGCTTCTTTAGACAATAGACCGCAAGGTTGTATTATTGAAAGACCGGTTTATACGGATATGAGAACCTTATTTTTTATGGCAGGTTCACAGAAAGTAACGCCATGGCCGGTGGCTAATTTTCAAGCATACATTAAAAACCCAAGAAACCGACTCAACCAAGATGCATTATTTAAAAACTGGGACTTTTTTGATCCAGTCAATTTTGCACCCAATATTCGTTGTAGGGTATTGTTTGGGCACAACCAAAAAAACACGATGTGTCCACCTCAGGCCGCCATTGCATTATATAACCAAATAAGAATAGATAATCGAAATATATACATGAGTTTAGACGATAATGGAATGGATCATGTGTATTATAGTTATGAAAGCTTTTGGATGAAAAAAATACTCTGAGTACGTAAATAAAAATTGATGAAAAAACTATTGAGCCTTATAATTATTGCAATTATAGCGAATACCGCTTATGCCGGATTTCCAATTGGCAGAGGAAAGTATTTATTGGTACCTTCTTATAACTTATACACAACGAAAGGTTACTGGGATGCAGCAGGTACTTATATTCCATTCTCGAATGGGGGTAGATTTGCCTCCCATTACTTTGGAATTTATGGGGGTATTGGTATAGGAGAGCGCTTAGATTTTGTAGGCAATATCTCGTATATCATGCAAAGAAAATTAGAAACGAACCTAGCACAATCCAACTCTAGTTTTGGAGATGCTAGTTTTGGCTTGTCTTATTTGTTGAACACCTTTGATTATTCTAAATTTTTGACCGTAACAGGCTCTTTAATTGTTCCCCTTTATACCAATGACGCCGCTAAACAACCCTTTACTGGATTTCAACAAGTAGGCGGTGAAGTAAAGTTCACCTATTCTGGGTCGAATGGAGAGCGTTATTCAAACACGTATTTTGATATCAACTTAGGGGTTCGCCAATACTTTAGCCCAGAAGGTCCTACACAAATTTTTGGTGATGCATTATTGGGAATTCCATTGGACGAAGACAATAAATTGACTTTTCAATTGGCTAGTACTAAATCAACCAGTACCCAAACCGGTTTGGTCTTGAATCCGAACAATTTGTTCTTAAACCGCCAGTTTAATTATTTTAGATTAACAGCAGGGTATGGTAGAAAAATCAGCCAGAAATATCAAATTTTCCTCTCGGTCTTTACAGATGTGAACGGAAGGAATACAGGAAAAGGTGGCGGAGGATCTATATCCTTGGTGGGTGAACTATAAAAGAACGCATTTTTTATGACAGCAAAACAGTATATACCATCGTTAACAGGTGTTAGGGGCCTTGCTTCTATTTTGATTTTTTTTCACCATTTTAATCAAGAAGATTTTCCACCATTATTATTTAGGGTCTTAAATGAATTTCATTTTCCCCTTTCTATGTTTTTTGTGCTTAGTGGATTTCTAATTTGCTTGCGCTATTATGATAATGTAGAATTATCGAGTAAGTGGATGCGAAAATATTTAAAAAATAGAATCGCTCGAGTTTATCCCATCTACTTAATTCTAACAATTGTTGTATTCTTATTTGCTTGGATAGCCAATGATAACAGCATTTACAACGGAAAGAATAGTCCACTTACTTTGTTCATCATGAACATTACTTTCCTCAGAGGATTTTTTGACGACATGAAGTTTACGGGAATTGCACAAGGCTGGTCGTTAACAGTTGAGGAATGTTTTTATTTTTCAGCCCCCATCTTTTTTATTTTAATCAAGCGAAATAAAATATATTTTCTGATAGCACCATTGGTAATTACAGCGGTTGGTGTTTTATTGGTGTTGATTTTTAGAAATGTAGATTTCTATGGATTTTTTAATTCGTTTAAATTCTTATTTATTTCAACTTTTCTAGGACGAACTGTTGAGTTTTTTGCAGGGATGGTATTGGCAATGATTATAAGAAAGGCAGATGATTCGGTCAGCAATTTTTCATTGTATACATGGCTAGGAATCATTGGAATTGCTTGCACTAACTTAATTATGATTAATCAACCAATCAGTAAAGAAGTGCCTTTTGCACTATACCAACCAATTGGTATTTTTACTAATAATGTGTTGCTGCCTATTGCAATTGCTACCTTCTTTTATGGTTTAATTAAAGAGAACTCTGTAGTAAAATCCATTTTAGGAAGCAAAACAGGTGAGCTAGTTGGAAAAAGCTCTTATATTCTTTACTTGATTCATCTTGGATTCATATCAAAATTAACGTCTGATTGGTTGCATAACACGGCAGATGTTTTTTATGCTTGGCTAGATAAAAACGAGTATTGGTGGTTATCTGAACATTTAAATTATACCGCTTTGGTATTGTTTTCTCACTTGCTCATTTTAACCCTCATCTCAATTATATTGTATAAGTTTATAGAAGAGCCCATCAACTTATACATTCGGAAATCAAACTTCTTAGAAAAGAAAAATTAATTATGATTTTCCATCAAAAAAATAAAATCCTTTTTAAATCAGTATTTCTATTCATTGCCGGAATGGTATTAAGCCACTTTGAGGGAATGACACAAAAGGGGAAGGCCAAGGATCCCGTAACGGTAAATATTTTACCCTACAATAAAAAAGCAAGATTCAACAAAAAGTTTCCCGTTAAATATAAAATTCAATTTGTCAATAATTTAAAAGATCCTCAAGAGGGTACATTGGTGTACACGGTTTTTGATAATACCAATCAGGAAATTTTAGAAAATAGTTTAGACGTAAGAATCAATGCAAAAAAAACATTGGTTTCTAATTTTGAAGTGCCTATTGTAAAAGAAGGAAACTACACGATTAAAATGCGTATTGAACTAACCAACTTCAATAGCAATTTTGATGGAAGTTTCGCTTATATAGGACCACCAAGAAAATCAAAAGACCGAAAACCAGAAATTACTCAAGAGCCCATTGTAAATACCCCACCGCTTAATTGGTCAAAAGACAATTTATCTGGGGTTGCTGGAAGACAATCTCTA
This sequence comes from Sediminibacterium sp., assembly GCA_017996795.1. Taxonomy (GTDB): domain Bacteria; phylum Bacteroidota; class Bacteroidia; order Chitinophagales; family Chitinophagaceae; genus Sediminibacterium. The sequence continues at coordinate 12,452 of JAGOGG010000007.1, forward strand.
AGTGCCGACGAAATAAAAGACGCCCCAGCACCGGAGGAAACAGAGTCAACAGAAGAAGAGGGTGAAATGATCATCAAACTAATACCCTCTAAAAAAGATGGCGTTTTTTATGATGGTGAAAAAATCAAATACTCCGTTTCTATTGCTAATAAATATAAAGTAAGACAGGATGGTACTTTTACAGCTATTGTTGAAACAGAGCTAGGAGAAACGGTTAGTTCAACACAAGTAAAACTAAAAATTGCTAAAAAGGGTAAAAAGAGTTTTCAAATTGAAATCCCTAAACCCAAAACAGAAGGGGTGTATAATTTGCGAGCAGCAACCAATACTTCTACCTATGATGATACTGCACGATATGCTTTTGGATTCAATATTGGTAAAATAAAAACACCATATTATTTACCCCCAGATTTTGATGACTACTGGCAAACGGCAAAGAGTGATTTGGCAAAAGTAGATCCGCAATATAAAATTTTAAGAGACGAAGAGCATAGCACCAAATACCATGATGTGTATAGGGTAGAAATGAAAGGTATTGACGAATTCCCCTTCTATGGCTATTTATCTATTCCTAAATTAAAAGGAAAATATCCTGTTATTATTGGTTTTGGCGGGTATAAGAAAGAGGTAATGCCCCTACTCTTTGATGAGTTTATTTCTTTCTCGGTAAACGTAAGAGGCATTGATAAGAAATATGAAAAAGAATTTAATCCCGACAATATAGAGCAGATTATGCTTAAAGTGGAGGATAAGGATGCTTACGTATACAAGGGTATTTACATGGATTGCGTAAGGGCAGTTGAATTTGTTTATGCTCATGGACATATGGGCATGGATCTCAATAGGGTATTGGCTTTTGGCGGTAGTCAAGGGGCAACCATGGGCTTAGTAACAGCAGCGCTAATGCCAGATAAAATAAACGCAGTAATTGCGAGCAATCCCGTTTTTGCTGATTGGAAAAACAGTTTTGCTGTGGGAAAAAATAAACGCGAACTCGCGTTCCCCTCTGATGCAATTGTTAGATACTTGAAAGACAATCCAGATTTTACAGAAGAGCAAATGCTTGAAACCTTTAATTATTTTGACTTGCAAAATTTCATGCCAAAAGTAAAATGTCCAGTTTTGTATGCAGTTGGTTTGCAAGATGAGTTTATTGCTCCTGGAAGTGCCATTGCAGCGTATAATAAATTGCCTTTTGATGCACTTTCAAAAAGCGAGTTATTTATTTTTCCGGATCTAGGACATGAAATTCCTGTTTACCACAACTCGTTTATTGGTATTTGGTTTAATGAAAAAGCAGTAAGCAAAAAGAAAAGATAATTAGATGCAAAAGAAGAATCACTATATTATTTTACTGATGACCTGTATAGTCTGCGGCGTCATTCCAGCTTTTGCAGATTATCCAATTGGTAAAAAAAGAACGGCCATAACAGGAACCTTCAATTATTTTTATTCATCCAAATATTTTAATGATCAAGGAAAACTAATCAGCAATAATCCTGGCGATTATTTTCAGGCCAGCTCTTATAGTTTGAATATTTCTCACGGACTTGGCAGAAGAGTTGATATGTCAGTTACCATTCCATTTGCATCACAAACATTGGTTAATGGCAATAATTCAGAAACAAAATCTGGTGTAACCGATATAAATCTTGGCCTCTCTGTTCACTTTCCTTCGATTGATTATAAAAGATATTTTACCATAAGAGGAAGTGTTGGTATTCCTGGTTATCAAAACAACCAGACACCTTATTTAGGATATGCTTCTAAGTCGGTTATGTTGGGTGCGAATTATTCATTTACACCATATAAAAATGGATTTGCGATTGTTGAATTTATTTATTCTAGATTTTTAGATGCTCAAGATGGTCCCAATCAATACAGGGCTGTTATTACCATGGGTAAAATGTATAATAAGCATACTTCTGTAACAGCGTCTTTGTCTCATCAGGTTTCCCAGAGCGTTAACACTGTTTTTAATCCCAATTTGCAATTGAATAAAAACTTTAATGCCGCCACTTTAAATTTAAGTATAGGCAGAAAGATTAATCGAATGATTACCCCAACCCTTCAGGCTTATTACACACTATTAGGAAAAAATGCAGGTTTAGGAATGGGAGCAAATATCTTTGTAACTGTAAGATTACCATAAAATAAAAGTCATTGATTTACTCAATACTTAAGCCACTGATTAGAATTGCACTGTTTTTTTTCTGTAGAAAAATATTCATTCAAAATAAATCGGCGTTTAACATAAAGGGGCCGCTGCTCTTAACTGCCAACCACCCCAACTCATTTTTTGATGCAATAATTATTGGCGCTTTTTTTAAACAACGTGTGCATTTTTTAGCAAGAGGAGATGCATTTAATAAACCTTACCATCGTTTCTTATTAAGTCTATTAAATATGATTCCTATTTATAGACTGAGTGAAGGGAAGGAAAATTTAGTCAATAATAATTATGCATTTGCTGCGTCTAAAAAAATTCTTGAAAACAAGGGGATTGTTTTAATCTTTATTGAGGGAATCTGTTTGCTGACCAACCAGCTGCAACCATTTAAAAAAGGAGCAGCTAGAATTGCATTAGATTACCAAGGGCAAAATGCATTACAAATTCTTCCTATTGGGATAGCATATGACCGCTTTAATGCATGGGGGAAAACAGTGCATGTAGCTTTGGGTAATCCTATTTTAGCAAAGCAACTATTGCCGTTTACCGATAGAGCAAAAAACATGAATCACTTTAACACCGAAATCAAGCATCGGCTAGAGCAGTTAATAATAGTGCCCTCAACAGCGCAAACAAAAAAGAGCAAAGGGCTTCATCTCTTAGCTCAAGTTGGAATCCTATTACACCAACCTTTTTTTAGCTTAGTTCAAAAACAAGTAAAAATTAAAACAAACAGAACTGTTTTTTATGATTCGGTATTATTTGGTTCTTTGTTTATTTTATATCCAGTTTTTCTGATACTTATTTCAATCATCGCTTATTGGTTCATTGGTATCAGCACTTATTTCATTTTAGCATTATTCATTATTTCTGCAAGAACAATAGTTCTTTACAAAAATCCGGCTAAATAATTGTTCAAACTATCCTTTATTGGTAATTTGTAGGTATGCGTTGGATGGGTAATAGAGAAAGTAGTAATGTAGAAGACCGAAGAGGAAGTGGAACCGGCCTGATTGCAGGTGGAGGTATTGGTACTATCATCATTGGCCTACTCTACATTTTTTTAGGAGGGGATCCTGCGGTGGTTGTAAACCAAGTGATTCAACAAGCACCAGCAGTTTCTAATAAGCCAATATCTGAAGCAGATGAAAAGTTGGCTTCTTTTACAAAAGTAGTATTGGCGTATACCGAAGATGTATGGGACTCTATTTATCAAGTAAGGGGAGAAACCTATGATGCTCCTAAGCTCGTATTGTTTACCCAGCAAACACAATCTGGTTGTGGTTTTGCAAGTGATGCTTCTGGCCCATTCTATTGTCCGGCCGATCAAAAAGTGTATATAGATTTATCTTTTTTTCAAGAACTCTCTACTCGTTTTAATGCACCAGGTGAATTTGCCATGGCATATGTAATAGCACACGAAGTAGGACATCATATTCAACAATTAAATGGTACAGCAGCTTCTGTTCAACAAATGAGAGATCGTGTATCTGAAAAAGAGTACAATCATCTTTCTGTTAAACTAGAATTGCAGGCAGATTTTTTGGCCGGAGTATGGGCCCATCACGCCAACCAATTGAGGAATATTTTAGAACCCGGAGACCTAGAAGCTGCTTTGAATGCTGCCAATGCAATTGGTGATGATCGGCTGCAACAACAGCAACAGGGCTATATTGTTCCTGATGCATTTACGCACGGAACTTCAAAACAAAGAATGTATTGGTTTAAAAAAGGATTTGAAACAGGAGACCCTTTTAAAGGAAATACATTTGCTAAAATAGAAGAATAAAATTTGAATATTGATCTATGAAAAAATACTCCATTCTGATTGCGCTATTAATGGGTTTGCAATCATATGCACAAGACACTATTGCTAAAAATGATATCGTTTCTGCGGCAAAACTTTTTGATTTAAAGTTTACGAATAAAGAGGTAGATACGATGTACGCAGGCATTAAAGAAAATATAACGGTGTATAAAAATATGCACCAAACCAATCTAAGCAATAGCATTCCTATGAGTAATTGGCAAAGCCCAATGGTGCCGGGCTTGCAAATAAATACCAAGCAAAACAAAATCAAATGGAGCTTTAATAAAAATATAACCTTACCTACTAACAGAGCCGATCTAGCGTTTTATAGTGTTGCAGACCTATCTGTATTAATTAAAACCAAAAAAATCAGCGCTCTTGAATTAACCCAGTTTTTTATTGATCGAATAAAGCAATATGGAGACAGTTTGCAATGTGTTATTTCTATAACCGAATCCATTGCATTAGAACAAGCAAAAGCGGCAGATGCTGAATTAGCATCAGGAAAATATAGGGGCCCCCTACATGGTATACCCTATGGTTTAAAGGATTTGTTTTCGGTAAATGGAACCAAAACAACTTGGGGTGCAGCACCATATAAAGACCAAGTAATTGCTGAAGATGCATATGTATACAATAGATTAAAAGAAGCGGGGGCAATTTTGGTTGCAAAGTTCACTTTGGGTTCATTGGCAATGGGCGATTACTGGTTTGGTGGAAGAACGAAGAACCCTTGGAATTTAAAAACTGGATCTTCTGGTTCATCAGCTGGATCCGCTTCAGCCACAGTAGCAGGCCTGGTTCCATTTGCTATAGGAACAGAAACATGGGGTTCTATTATTTCTCCATCATCAACTTGTGGTGCTACAGGGCTAAGACCTACATTTGGTAGCATTAGCAGAACAGGTGCCATGGCTTTAAGCTGGAGCCTCGATAAAATTGGTCCAATATGTAGGTCCGCCGAAGACGCCGCTATAGTATATAGTCTAATTCATGGTACAGATGGATTAGACTTATCGGCAGTGAACACTGCATTCAATTATGAGCCCAATGCCCCCATTAAAAAATTGAAGATCGGATTTGCAAAAAATTATTTTGACCAGATAAGAGATACATCAAGAAACGAATGGAAAGTATTGGCTGCTTTTAAAGAGATGGGCGTGGAATTAATTCCAATTGAGTTTCCAGATACAGCAGTGTACAAAGCCAATATCATGGACGTAATTATAAGTGCTGAATCTGCAGCAGCATTTGATGGATTAACTAGATTAAATATTGACGATGAACTAACCAGACAAGGACCCTTTGATTGGCCGAATAGCTTTAGGGTATCCAGATTGGTACCAGCTGTTGAATATGTAAATGCCAACAGAATGAGATACCTTTTGCAACAAAAAGTACATGCGGCACTTCAAGGAATTGATGTGTTAATTTGTCCTACCAGAGGCAGCGGCAATCAATCTGCTATTACTAATTTAACAGGACAGCCAGTAGTTTGTACACCAACCGGTTTTGATAAGAGGTCTGGCCTCCC
>JAGOGG010000007.1:18065-28295 GCA_017996795.1 Sediminibacterium sp.
AAATTCATTTTAATTAGTATGCTGGCAATAAAAAATAATACCAAGCTAAATGCGGTTATCCTAAGCCTAGTATTATTTAGTGGATTGGTATATTGGATCTTTACCATTACACAAACAAAAAATAATTTTAAGGAACCGGTTGTTTATACACTTTCTGACGAGAAGGTATTGAATCCAATAAATGCGTACAAAACCATTTTACTAAAAAAAGATAGTGTTGTAAATGGATTCTTCAATCCCGGATTTACAAAACATAAATGGTGGATTTATTTGAATGTACCTAGTCAAGTGGGCGATTACTTGCAAATTGCAAATCCGCATATTAATAAGATTAGAATTTATACAATTCATAATGAACAACCAATATTGGCGTATGAATCTGGTGACTATTTCAAGTTTAGCAAGCGAGTATTAAGCGATCCCGACTTTTGGTTTCAAATTCCCAGCTTAACCAGTGGTCTATTGGTTGAAGTAGATAAGAAAGGAGAATCATTGGATTTACCCATTCGATTAGTGGCCGAAAGAGAAATGACTCAATATCTCTCTGATCAAAAAATGGCTTACGGCATTTTTACAGGGTGGATGATTTTTCTGATTTTGTTGAATTTGTTTTTATGGGCTTCATTAAGAGATAATATTCATTTCTTTTATATTCTTTTTGTGGGTTCTTCTGCTTTATGGGTAATAGCAAATTGGGGATTGGGTTTTCAATATTTTTGGCCAGACTATCCGGCAATGGCTAGTAAGGCAAGGCCTTTATTTAGTACTAGTTCATTCATTTTTATTTTAGAATTAGCTAGAAGGTATTTTGCCCCAATCGAAAAAAAGCCACTGTACAATGGCTTTACCCGTGCTTTGCAAATTGTATTGTTGCTGTTGTTTTTTATTTTTTTAATAAGTAATATCGCTTTATCCAATGAATGGATTCGGTATTTAACACTTAGTGCTGCTAATATTCTTTGGTTGCTTTCTACACTCACTGTGTTGTTTTTAACCATTAAAAGCTATAAAACAGCAAAAGCACTTTCTTTATTTTTCCTTGCTGCTTTTATAGCTCATGCTTTGTTTAGTAGTTTAATAATTCTATCTCAATATAATGTTCAAGAAAACTGGGTATTCTTTATCAATAAATATGGATCGGCTATTGGAATTTTGGCAAACAGTACCATACTCTCTTTTGGATTAACACAGCGATACAACTACTATAAAAAAGAGAGGGAACAGGTACAACAAGAATTGGCAAAAGAGCGAAGCCTACAAGCAGACAGACTGATTCAAGCGCAAGAAGAAGAAAGATCTAGGTTGGCCAGAGAATTGCACGATGGTTTAGGTGGGCTGCTTGGGAGTATTCGAATAGGGGCTTTTAATAAGCTGAAACTAGATAACGCAAATCAAACCTGGCTAGACACCCAATTGTCTGAAGCAATAGATGATTTGAGAAATATAGCCCACGATTTAATGCCGGTTAATTTACCAGAAAAGGGCCTTGTTTCAATTTTAGAAAAAACGGTTGCCAGGTGGAATTTATCTAATGAATTTAATACCCATTTAGACTGCGCAATTCATAATAGGTATCCATTACCTGTTGAAGCTGGCTTATATAGAATTGTTTCAGAATTGATACATAATGTAAAAAAACATGCACATGCTACCGAAGTGTTTATTTCATTATGGGAAGAAAAAAACACGCAAACCATTACTTTATTGGTTGAGGACAATGGAACAGGATTTATTTCCAATCAATCAGAGGGTATTGGGCTTAAAAATATTCGGTATAGAGTTGAATATTTAGGTGGAAAAATTTTGATTGATTCAAACACAAAAGGCACTAGTATTGTAATAGAAATATCCGGATCGAAAACCCCTCTTCATGCCCAATAGAACAAAAATTGCCATTGCCGACGACCATAAAATATTTGCAGAAGGCATTCAAATGGTTTTAAAAGAACAAGAATGGATTAACTGGGTAGGTAAAGCATTTACAGCAAAAGATGCTTTTCAATTATATGAAGACAGGCGACCAGATATTTTTTTATTAGACTACCACTTTCCCGATGGTAACGGTTATCAGGTTGCAGAAAAAATATTGGCTAAATACCCCAATGCTTCGATCATTATCTTAAGCATGGAAAATGATAACGATATTATGCACCAGTGCAGACTATTAGGTGTTAAAGGCTATATTATCAAGAACCTTTCTTCTGATGAGTTAATTGAAGCCATTGAGCAAGTCCTCGGAGGAAACCCTGTTTTTATGTGGGGGGAAGAATTGCAAACACCAATAAAGGAAGAAGACGGGGGTTTAAGTAAAAGAGAAAAAGAGATTGTCTCTTTAATTAGTAAGGGATTAACCAGTCAGGAAATTGCAGAAGCTATTAATTTAAGTGTGCTAACCATTAATACCCACAGAAGAAATATTCTTAGAAAGTTGAATTTAAAAAACACTGCCATGATGGTACAATATGCGAGAGTAAATCGATGGTAGCCCATTTTTACTACATTTGCGCCCTGAACAACTATTATGAAGTATTTTTTGAGCCTCCCATTTGTATTATCAATACTATTTTTTTCCTGTAAAAGTCCCCAACAATTAACAATCAATCATCCAATTGATCAAACACAGTTAACCTACTTGCATACGTATACCATTCCGCATAATTTTTCCTTTATGGAAACAACGGTAGGTGGTTTGTCTTCCATTGACTACGATCAAAAAAGAAATCGGTATTTTTTAGTTTGCGACGATCGCTCCTCTATTAATCCTGCTAGATTTTATACCGCTAAAATCTCCATCAAGCAAAATAAAATTGATACAGTGCTCTTCACCAATTTCGCCTATTTAAAAGACGAATTAGGTAAAACCTATCCAAGCACAAAAGAAAATCCTTATAAAACACCGGATCCAGAAAGCATGCGCTATAATCCAAATAGCAAGTTATTGGTATGGAGCAGTGAAGGAGAAAATACCATTAGAGGCAAAGACAGTATTTTAATTAATCCATCGGTCTATTTTGTAAATGCTGCTGGAAGATTTAAAGACAGCATTACCATACCCCAAAATTTGTATATGAGTTTTCTGGAAAAAGGACCCAGACAAAACGGAGTATTAGAAGGAATGAGTTATGCTGATAACTACAAAACATTGATGGTAAATGTAGAAGAGCCACTACAAGAAGATGGGCCAAGAGCAGACCTAAAACCCAATGGAGCAATTATTCGATTTTACAAATTTGATACTCAAGCAAAGACATCTACCAATCAATACGCGTATGAACTTTCTCCGGTAGCGTATGCACCCAACCCTATTAATGAATATAAAATCAATAGTGTACCAGAATTTTTATGGATTGGGAATAACCAATTATTGGTATTAGAGCGTTCTTATTCTACCGGAAGAATTGCATGTTCCATTAAAATATTTTTAGCAGACTATAACCAAGCTACTGATATTGCTAATTTTAGTTCATTAAAAGCTCCGGCTAAATTTCAGCCGATGAAAAAAACACTCTTAATGAATTTAGACGACTTGGGCATTTATACCGACAATATTGAAGGCATTAGCTTTGGCCCTGTTTTACCTAATGGAAACAGAAGTATATTATTGGTATCAGATAACAATTTTAGTCCTATACAAAAGTCTCAAATAACGCTCTTAGAATTAAAGACACCCAAATCTTAATTAACCGTTTTGATTATGTTTAAAAAACCATTGGCGATTTGTTTAGTCATTCTACTTTGGTCTTGTAAAGAAGAAACCCAAAAGGGTTTGCCCCATGTAATTATTGAAACGGCATATGGAGAAATAGAAATTCAATTGTATACGCATAAAGCTCCATTAACGGCTAATGCTTTTTTGGCCTATATAGATTCAGGCTATTATAATCAAAGCAATTTTTATAGAGTGCTTAATATGTATAATCAACCTTCTAATGCACCAAAGGCATTTTTAGTTCAGGGAGGTATTTGGAAATCGAATAACAAATTGGCACAAAGTCTTCAAGGTATTCCACACGAGTCTACAAAACAAACAGGGATATTACATAAAGAAGGAACCATTTCAATGGCCAGGAACGAACCAGGTTCTGGCGGTCCAGAATTTTTTATCATGGTAGAAGACGAAACAGGGTTTGATTATGGTGGAGAAAATATGGCAGATGGTTTGGGCTTTGCAGCATTCGGCTCTGTTGTACGAGGCATGCCCATCGTTAGAAAAATTCACGATTTAAAGGAAGCCAATCAATACCTTCAGCCCCCTGTTTATATTCACACGATAAGAAGAAAATAAATACTAGCGGTAACTAGGTTGGTATTCATACACTACTTCAAAAGCTTCTTTTTTAAGAGAAGGAATACCCTGTCCAATTTTTAGGTTTTTAAATTGTGGGGTTGGCTCACATACTGAATACTGATTTCCCTTGTAAACAATTGGATTGCCTTGAGGAGTATCAAATTGTATGGCAACCGTTACGTGCTGTGGATAAGAGAGCACAATCATTGGAAGATTGTAAATCTCTTTAACAAGGTAAAAAAAGAAAGCAGCGCGATCTTCACAATCGCTGTATTCAGAAAACAAAGTTTGTTCGGGAGAAAACCTTTTATCCTTACCGTATAATGAAGCATCGTTTTCAAACGCAAAAGAGGAACGAGTTAAATGCATTAAATAGTCAACTCCTTTTTTCTGATTCATTTTAGCCACGGTTTGTTTTAAGGCAGGAATCAAAGATTGATAGGTTGCATTACTAAGTGGAGCAGTAAACTGCATGGCATATTCAACAGAAGGATAATTATTAAATAGTTTATTGATTGACTTATTCACTTTTACTTTAAACTCGTAATTGCGTTGACCATAGGCAAATTGAATGGGCTTAACTTCATAGCTCTCCGGATTAAAATCGGGCACGCGATTGATCTTGTATGAGAATCCCTTGGGAACAACTTGTTGAGCCATTACTTTAATGTCTTGAAAACGCCCCTGTTTAAAGTCAATATTATTTCCGTAGTCGTGGTAATTTAAACAGATATACTGTTCTTGATTATACAACATAGAAGGTATATCATATACATTTTCATTGGACTGTACATACAACAACAAGGTATCTTTCCTTAAACGAGCTACAGCAGAATAGCCTGTTTGATTCAATAAAAACCACTTATATAATGTATATCGATGGTAGTTTTCTTTTTTAGGGCTGATTGATTCCGCAGCGGTTCTAATCAACTGATAAAACAACCAATCGTCTAATTGCTTCTCTTTTTTAAATGCTAATAAGTTTTCAACCAAATTGCCATATGGCAACAAACTTAAAGAGGAGTAAAATTGCTCTATAGCGGTATGAGTAAGGGGTTGCCCTATTTGCACCTGTAAATCGTTCATACTGGGGGTATGAACTGTGTCACCATAAAAATCAATATAAGCACCAACTTGGTCAGGTTTTTTTTCCGGAACAGCCAATTGCTGTGCATTCAAATGCTGAACGCCCAGGCAACTTATAATTAATATGGTCCAAAAACCCTTCTTCAACGATATTCGATTTTCTTGAAGTTACAAAAAGGTAACAATTAATTAATATTAAGTTTTTTGAAAGGGTTGTTAAAAAGCAGTAAAATGCCCGATTTGGCCAATTAGCCGCTAAATTTGCTCAATATTTTAGTTATGCCCTTTCAGTTACACACGAATTATCAGCCAGCAGGGGATCAGCCAAAAGCCATACAAGAACTGGTAGATGGGGTAAATGAGGGCGAACAATACCAAACTTTATTAGGAGTGACAGGTAGTGGTAAAACATTTACCATAGCTAATTTGATTCAGCAGGTACAAAGGCCAACACTGGTTTTGACACACAATAAAACCTTAGTGGCTCAATTATATGGTGAATTCAAGCAATTTTTTCCAGAAAATGCAGTGGGCTATTTTGTAAGTTATTACGACTATTATCAGCCCGAAGCCTATATGCCAGTAACGGGCACTTATATTGAAAAAGACCTGAGCATTAATGAAGAGTTAGATAAGCTTAGACTGCAAGCAACATCACAATTATTAAGTGGTAGAAGAGATATTATTGTGGTAGCTAGTGTGAGTTGTATTTATGGTATGGGAAATCCTACCGAATATGAGAATGGGATTATTCGAATACAAAAAGGACAGGTATTATCTCGCCAAGGATTTTTACACGCATTGGTTAATTCATTATATAATCGTTCCCAAGGGGATTTTACCCGCGGTACTTTTAGGGTTAAAGGAGATACGGTAGACATCAACCTGCCGTATGTAGATTTTGGATATCGAGTTACTTTTTTTGGAGACGAGATTGAAGAAATTGAAAGCATAGAAACCGCTACCAATAAGCGTATTGGCTTAATGGATACGGCGGCTATATTCCCCGCCAACTTATACCTTGCTCCTAAAGACATGATTGTAGAAGTGATGCACGAGATACAAGATGAAATGATGTTGCAAGTGGAATATTTTAAATCGGTAGGTAAGTTTATTGAAGCTTCTCGTTTAAAGGAACGAGTGGAATACGATTTAGAAATGATTCGGGAATTGGGTTATTGCAATGGTATTGAAAACTATTCTCGATTTTTTGATAGAAGAAAACCAGGCACCCGACCCTTCTGTTTATTGGATTATTTTCCCAAAGATTTTTTATGCGTGATTGATGAAAGTCACCAAACCATTCCGCAAGTGGCAGGTATGTATGGCGGAGACAGAAGTAGAAAACTGGTACTGGTAGATTATGGATTTAGATTGCCCAGTGCAATGGACAATCGACCACTTAATTTTCATGAGTTTGAAAGCTTAACTGGGCAAACCATATTTGTAAGTGCAACACCTGGAGACTATGAATTAGAAAAAACGGGCGGAGTAGTAGTAGAGCAGGTGGTAAGACCTACTGGCTTATTAGACCCACCTATAGAAATAAGACCAAGCACTAATCAAATTGACGATTTATTAGATGCCATAGATGACCGTGTTAAAAAAGGGGATCGTGTTTTAGTAACAACACTCACCAAAAGAATGGCCGAAGAAATGGACAAATACCTGGGTCGTATCAATATCAAATCAAAATATATTCACTCCGATGTAGATACATTGGAACGCGTAGAAATTTTAAGAGACCTGCGTTTAGGCGTAATTGATGTATTGGTGGGGGTGAATTTGTTAAGGGAGGGATTGGACCTGCCGGAAGTGTCGCTGGTAGCTATTTTGGACGCAGACAAAGAAGGTTTCTTGCGCAACGAACGCTCTTTAACACAAACAGCTGGACGTGCGGCAAGAAACGTAAACGGATTGGTTATTTTTTATGCAGATAAAATGACCGAGAGTATGCAACGAACCATTGATGAGACCACACGAAGAAGGGCCAAGCAAATTGCATATAATTTAGAACACGGCATTACGCCAACAACAGTAAGTAAAAGCAAAGAACAGGTTTTTGCACAAACATCTGTATTGGATATTAAAGGTTATGACCCATCTAATCCATATGCTTTACAACAAGAAGAATCCTTGGTGCCTAGTGCAGCAGAGGAACAAATTGAGTTTAAAACAATTCCTCAAGTAGAAACAGCCATAAAGAAAGTGAAGAAAGAAATGGAGAAAGCTGCAAGAGATCTAGATTTTATTGAAGCAGCTAGATTAAGAGATGACATGTTTAGGCTACAAAAAACCTTAACAGAGATGAAATAAAGTAGCATCAGTATAATTCATTAAATTTAAGTAAGCATAATTTTGATTCATGAAAAAAACCATCGGTCTTATTTTATTCATACTCCCTCTCATACTAGATGCGCAAACGTCTTATTATTCGGAGCGCTTTAGGCCACAATACCATTTCTCCTCACAAAAAAATTGGATCAACGATCCCAATGGATTAGTATATCACAATGGCCAATATCATTTATTTTATCAACACAATCCATTTGGTAATATTTGGGGACATATGAGTTGGGGGCATGCGGTGAGTAAAGACTTAGTGAAATGGACGCCCATGCCATTGGCTTTGAGAGAAGAAGATGGCAAAATGGCTTTCTCTGGATCGGTGGTATACGATGCAAAAAATACCAGTGCACTCAGCAGCAATAGAGAGAACCCGCCGCTGGTAGCAATATTTACGGCACACGACAGCCTTAATCAATCCCAACACTTAGCTTATAGCATTGATCAGGGAAAATCTTGGAGCAAGTATTCTGGTAATCCGGTGCTCGATTTAAATATGCGCGATTTTAGAGACCCCAATGTGTTTTGGCATGATAAGTCTAAACAATGGGTAATGATGGTGTCCATGCCCAATGAAAAAATGATTTCGATTTATACTTCATTCAGTTTAAAGCAGTGGACTTTCCAAAGTGATTTTGGACCAATCGGAGATACATCCGGTGTTTGGGAATGCCCAGATTTAATTCAAGTTCCCGTTGTAGGAGAACCCGATAAAAAGAAATGGGTTTTATTGGTATCACAAAATTCGAGCATGCAATATTTTGTAGGTGAATTTGATGGCTATAAATTTTACAATGAAAATCCATCCAATAAAGTGGTAAGACCCGATTATGGTAGCGACTATTACGCAGCCATTACTTATAAGAATACGCCCGACCGAATTCCTATTTCTATTGGTTGGGTAAACAACTGGAATTATGCCAATGAAATACCCACCAATCCATGGAAAGGGGCTATGTCATTGCCAAGGAAATTAGCCGTTAAAAAAATGGGATCCGAATGGGTGCTCGTGCAAGAGCCCGTTAAAGCCTTGCGTGCTATACGTTCTACCGGACAGGTGGTAGAAGGTCCCATTGCAGTAAAGAATGGTTATGTATTACCTTTTAGAAGTAATTGTTTTGAAATGGAAGTAGAGCTGAAGCCAGCTATTACTAGTGTGAGTGGAATTAAAATTGCAGTTGGAGGAAATAGAAGTTTTGTTATTGGATATGATGCCACTCTAGAACAACTATTTATTGATCGTACCAATACCCCTTCAAGCTTTAGCAAACAGTATCCCTATTTTGCTAAAAAGAATGCTTACCTAAAACAACAAAACGACAAAGTTAAACTGCATATCTTTTTTGATAAGAGTATTATTGAAGTGTATGCCAATGATGGAGAATTGGTATTTACTTCACAAATATTTCCTGAAGAAAATGATACCGGGATAGAATTTTTTAGTGATGGCAATATCTCTGTGTTCGAGAATCTATGGTTCTGGCCTATGCGATCGATCTGGAAATAAATACGAACTTTACCAAGTAAAATAATACTATGAGTTTCAGAAATTTTAAGATGGTTAGTTATGTGGTTTTTGGCCGCGGTAGTTTTAATCAATTAGATGAAATATTAACGCCACATAGAAAGGGAGATGCCCCCATGGTATTTTTAGTAGACCATTATTTTGAAGGCAAGTCATTATTGAATCGCATTCCGTTAAGAGGGAAAGATAAAATAGTCTTGGCTGATGTAACATATGAACCAAAGACGAGTCAGGTAGACGAATTGGCTCGCTCTTTAAAAGAAGAATTTGGAACCATTAGTGGCGTAATTGGCATCGGAGGTGGATCAACCATGGATTTAGCCAAAGCGGTTTCTTTAATGATGACCAATCCTGGATCATCGGCAGATTATCAGGGATGGGACTTAGTGCAAGAAGCTGGTGTATATAAAGTAGGCATTCCTACTTTAAGTGGAACAGGTGCAGAAGTAAGTAGAACCACGGTGTTAACAGGACCAACTAGAAAATTGGGAATGAACTCAGACTTTACGCCATTCGACCAAATTGTATTAGACCCCGAATTAACCAAAGACGCCCCTGCCAATCAACGATTTTATACAGGCATGGATTGTTATATCCACTGCATAGAAAGTTTAGAAGGCACTTATTTAAATGAATTCAGCAAAAGCTATGGTGAGAAAGCTTTACAGCTTTGTCAAAAAGTATTTGTTGAAAAAAATCATTGGGACAACGAAAGCGATGATCAATTGATGATGGCCTCTTATGCAGGTGGTATGAGTATTGCGTATTCACAAGTAGGTGTTGCACATGCGGTGAGTTATGGATTGAGTTATCTACTCGGCACCAAGCACGGCATTGGGAATTGCATAGTCATGAATCATTTGGAAGAATATTATCCAGCAGGTGTAAAAGAGTTCAAATTGATGGTAGAAAAAAATCAAATTGAAATACCACAAGGCATCTGTAAAGGATTAACCGATGAGCAATTTGAAACCATGATGAATGT
>JAGOGG010000105.1 GCA_017996795.1 Sediminibacterium sp.
CATACAAAGCACTCATATTGTGTTCGGTTTCCGAAGGCATATCTGCAAACATTGTGTTGGTTTCCATTTTGCATTTGCCTTGCAATTGCGAAGCAATAAAAGCTGCTATTTCAAAACGTACACCATCACCAACAATAATTGCTGTGCCGGGTTTTGATTGTGCAATTAACTGCGGTAAATAGCCTTGTTGGTCTGTTTTATAATTGCCGCTATTGTCAAACCAATGCTGTAGTAATTCTTGATTCAGGCTTTCGTAATGCTCTTGTAATGGCCGAACAATGGCTTCTTCTTGTAAAAACGATGCATAAATATTGCGTATGGCTCTATCTACCTTGTGAAATGACTTGGTATAGAAATCAGTTACTTTAACTAATGAATTACACTGAGCCAATGCCTTGTTATCAAACTCAAAAAGGTTGATTACATCATCCCACCATAGCGGAACAAAGTTCGCTGCTTTGCGATTTTTGATACGGGTATGTAGTTTTTGAAGTTTTTCCTTTACAAATGATTTATCTCTAAAATTGGCTGTAATCTGCACCAATTGCAGTTTATCAATTGCTACAAAGCAATGTTCGGGATGTACATTCCAAATATTTTGCTGAGGCGATAATTGGAAGCCTGATATGTATTGGCTAAGTGATTGTGAATAGGTATTGCTATCTAACCATTTGTGATAAACGCTTAATAATTCTGGTTTGATGTCATTATTTAATAAGCCTGCAAACAAATGATTAACTACTTCGGATGCTAATGTTTTTGAGGGAACATTTCTATACGATTGCCCTATGAGTTCAAATAGTTTTTCTTCAAACAGTCTTTTTACATCTGGCTCTTTATCTGAAAAATAAGTATCAGGGTTGCTCAAAAATGGTAGCAATTCATCTTCAATAGAAACAAGTTCTTCTAAGTTTTGCAGAATTTTTTTCCACCAACTAAGGTCTTTGCCAATACCCAATTTAGCTGCTGTAAGCAGCATTGGATTGTCTAAAGTGATTTGATGGCCAGTAGTTGCAAAAAGTTTCTTGCGTATCCATTCAACAGGATTACTGAGGTCAACACAACCGTGAGTGAAACAGTAATCGAATAAAAAACTTAATTTAGAAATAGGTCTTGTTACATAAAACACCACCTTTTCATTTTTAAATTTACTTTCCGTTTCGTAACGCAACATTAATTCTTCTTGCACTGTTTGCCATTCTTCGGTTTTGGTATTGTCTGTTTTTAAGATGGTGTAAGAATGTTTCTCAATGATTGGCAATAAATAGCTGCACTGACCAGTAGGGTCAAGTATTACTACCCTGCTTCTGTGGGCAATGTGTTTTTCTATATCTTGTATTATCCAGTTATCTGTCATTACCAATCTGCATTTAAGTATTTTTCTAATTGTGAGTTCTTGCCGGCAGACTTTAATACCTCTGCTCTCAGCAAACCTTTATTCTGTAAAGGAGCAATGTTTTTGCCTACACCATCATCCAGTTTGGGGTCGTAGCCTTCGGCTATGAGTTCATCTATTTTGGTAGTGAACAATTTTATTTCTTGCAATTGCAAACGGATGGTTTCTTTCTCTGTTTGTGCCTGAGCTGTATTTACATCTTGCAAGGTAATTTGGCGGTATTCTAAATTTTGTACCCTATGGCTGATGTAATGCGATTTGAGTTTAAAAAGGCTATCTCTGTTCCATTTATAAATGAGAATGTACGCTTCAAAGCCTTGTTGCTGCCCACTGCTTAAATGCCAAATAAATGGCGTTTTGGGTAAGTGTCTAAATAAATTAACTAAGTTCCCAATATTATCAAATAAATGATGCTCTAAGTACTCGTTTATAGAACGTCCCAACAAACTATCTAAAGCCATATACTGAGCTGCTGTGAAGCCATTTTGTAAACAATGCTGCTCTAAGCGTTGGCTTAGGGCTTCTTCGCCCGGTAAGCCTACCAATGGAATTATGCCATCATCATCTTGCTGTAAAAGGGTACGAATAGCATCTGCCAAAAACTCTAAGGCAATTTCTGCTGCACGGGCTTGTGGTATGCAATTGGCTTCTTTGAACCAATACCATACATTGATGGGATTGACCTGATGGCGGATACAAAAATCTTCCAGATCATTGTTGCTTTGGTATAGAGTGGAGAAACCTTCTTTTATTTCCCTTATTTGTTGGTCATCAAAAGTATTGATAGGTAAGTTTTGGATATGCTCTGTAACTTCTGCTAATGGGTTTTGCAATTGTGCTAAAAATGCTTCCTTAGCTTCCTTTATCACAGCTAATGAACCAATGGAAACACCCATTTTAGCTTCTACCTGTTTACGGTCTGTATCACTGAGTTCATACACCTCAAAAATAAGTTCATTGATAATGGCTTCGTTGATAAGTACCTGTGTGTGTTGAGTATTTTCGTAATTAAGATATGCCAGGACTCTGTCTTTTAGGTTTGCACCTTGAAAAGAGAAAAGGGGTGATTGCACATAGTTTGTTTCAGTGATTCGGTACAAACATATATTGGATTTAATATCAATATTGTTAAGTGCCAATGAAGATATTTTGTTTTCAATTTCCTCATCTGGCAAGATGAAAGGTATTCTTTTTAAATCAACTGGCTGCACATTAACCGTTGGATTTAGGCAGTCAACTATATATAGAGACAAAATTGAATTTAGTAATCCAGCGAGATAATAAACATTTTTATAATTATATATTGGAAATGTACTTGCACCACCAATATCGAATAAATGATTAGGTGGTAAGTGTCTAAATGAAATACCCTTACTTCCACTTGCGGAATAGGTTAATCCTTCAAGGAAATAATATGGTTTAGCGTGTAAGTCTAATTTTTTGGTATCCAGATGCTTTTGAATAATGTTCCCATCTTCACCCCAATCAATAACTAACCATAAATTACCATACCATTTATTATAGGGACCACCTTTTGCATATTTCACATATCTTTTTCTGTCAATATTGTAATTTTCTGAAATGTCTGACTTGCTGATTTCCCACCAAAATCGTAAAAATCTTTCATTATAAGATGTTTGAATTCCTGCTCTAATTGCAATAATTTTATCCAAAATGATTTCCTTAAACTTCTCCCTAAACCCATCACTAATCCAATAGATAAAAGGCCAGCCTTCAATGATTTTAAGTTTTTCTTGCGGTAGGGTGTATATATGTTTGTCTTGTTTTCCGTTCAAAAGATTTTCGAAGGAATCCTTAAATAGCTCTTCTTTGTTAAGTTTGCCGTGGTACGCTTGAAAATTAAAAAATAAAGAATCGCCTATTGGATTTTCAGTTTTTTTATAAATAGATGTTGCAGCATATACAACAACATAATTAGTCATAAATACTCCACCAAGACCTAAATCTGAGATAATCTCAACTTTCGATTTTGTTAGCAAAAATTTACGTACATCTTCAAAAGTTTTGATATACATAAATGTCATTGGCTGTATGGAAGCATAATATCCATTTTCGTTTAGCAATTCAAAACATCGTTTAATAAATGTTACATAAAGATTAGTGCTAAAATTGAACGGTTTCTTATAATTGGCTTCTATAAATATTTTCAGTTCGGGACCAAAATCTGCACTATCCGTGTAAGGAGGATTAGCAACTGCTACATCGTATTTTTGGGTAAGTAGCTGCATAAAAGTAATGGCATCTTGAGTTTTGGTATTCAAGAAAGTTTGCCCTTGTTTGGCGGTGTTTTGGGCTACTGCCTTTTGAAGGTTGGTAAAAAAACTGGTGCGGAAAGTTTCAAAACCTTCTAATTCTTGTTGCCCAAAAAGGGTAACTTGGTTGGGGTCGTTTTTATCTTTAGTTCCAAACCATTTCAAGTTTAGTTTTTCTTCTAAGCGAATGAGTGAGCCAAATTTGTGAGCATTTTGAAGGTCTTCCCAAAGGTCTTCAATAATCTTTCTTTCTCTTTCGCCTACGTTGCCATCTTCAAAAATATCTTTTACATCATTGTAAGCAGGTAAGAAAAAGTCGGAACTAACGATATTGAAATGCTCTATTTTGGCAGTACGTTTTTTTCGTTTCGCTTTAATGTATAAACCCAACTGAGCCAACTGTATGGCACGGTCGTCTAAATCCACACCGTGTAAGTTGTGTTCAATAATCAGTTTAGGTACATCGGCTTCATCGTAATTATCAGAATTGCCTTGATTGTTAATTACATCATCATACAAATCATAATACATATCAAAGCCATACAACAAATAATTACCCGATCCTGTGGAAGGGTCAATCATTCTTATTTCGTGGAGGGGCTTAGGTTCTCTTGTTTGAGAAATAGGTGCATTTGCAATTTTATACTTGTTCTTGATTTCACTGTTAGGATACATTTCCAAATAGAGTTTCCCCAAACTGTTATCTACCAAAAACTGCACAACCCAACGAGGGGTATATACTTGACTTTGTATGCTTACTTTGTTGTATTCTGTTTTATCGCCACTTAGTTTATGGGCTGCTTTTTTGTAGTTGTTGTAGCTTTCGTATAGCCAACCGAGGATGTCATCACTTTGCCAGATAGTTATTGGTGATTGGTGATTAGTTATTGGGGGTTGGTCGTAGGTTTTCTTTATATCATTGTCTTCTTCTACAGCATTGAAGGCGTTGATGATTTGGAGCAGTTCAATGGCAGTAGGCAGCAAGTGGTAGGGATGCTGAGGACTGAATAAAGGAATATCTGAAGCTAATTTTTGCAATTGGTCTTCCAGGAAAGGCAGCAAGCTTTCGGCTTCTTCATTTCTTGCATTGGGGTTTTGCTCTAGCCAAGCCAAATGAGCAAAGGAACGACCACCGTGGCTTTCTCTTCTGGTTACAATTTCGGGGTGCAAAGTATGGGCTTCCATTACTTTGAGAGCCGCCAAACGATTGAACAAGGTGAAAGTAAGTTCTTCTACCAACTTCTCGTAAGCATCTGCCACAGTACCTGTTTCTGCAATGAATACTTCTCTAATGGTTTCTATACGGTTTCGTTCCTGTTTGTATTCCGCAGGGATGGTATCAAAAGGTGCTAATGATGCATTAGAAATACCCATTCGTCCTAGTCGGTTACGAAAAGCGGTGTCAATTAGTTGACGAATATGTTCCGTGTGGTCTGTTAATTTCATATTAGTTTATTTCTATTTCGTCATTATCAGATGCAGAAGCCAATTTTTGTAATTCACTTTGAAGCCAACTTTTATATGCAGCCACTTTTAATTTAGAGCCTGGCAATGTAACGGAGTATTTTTTTACTGTTGGCAATGGTGCAGCACCTGTTGGAAGTTCGGGTGCCTTAGTTCTTATTAAACTGGCTTTAGCAATTTCAATCTCTGCCTTTTTGGTTGGATATAAATCAATGAATGAAAGCACTTCGGAATAACTGAATCGACTTTGTTTGTCTTTTACATCAAAATCAATTGCAATAGCAGAAAGTGTTCTTTGCTTTGCGTATTGGTTAAGAGCACTTGCTTTTGATGATGCAAAGTTATTAAGGCCAGCAGGTAATGTTTCGATTTCCTTAATTAGCTCAGACGCCAAAGCATCAATCTCTGTGTATTTAGCAGTACAATCTTTCATAGCGGTACTAAACAATTGATGGTATTCATCTTTTGTTTTTTGGGCTGATTGTTGTAGAGATGCAAAGTTTTTGATTACATCACCATTTAAATGGCTGTCGAAATCTGTTCTTAGTTGTTGTATTGTTTCATTACTCATTGCAGCTTTTGTTAATTCGTCTTGCACCGCAATAATAAATGACTTCCACTCTTTTACTTTTGAAAGGTTATTTCTGATGAACTTCTCTACTTTTTCAATATCCTGCAAGGCTACAAGAAATGCATCCTTAGCCGCTAAAAATTCAACTGCCTTATCAATGTAGTTGGCTTCGCTTACCGCACCGGTAAAACCACCAATAAAGGTGGCGTTTTCATCAGCCTTTGGAAATAATTTATCAAATTCTTTTTCACTGTTACGAAGAGCTGTTACTTTATCGGCAAAGTGTTTGGCTGTATCTCTTACGGCAGACACCAATTCAAAATCATTGGTATTGTAATTTATTTTATGCCCTATGTATTTATCTACTTCAATGTCTAATAAAAACTGGGCTAACTCTTGTTTTTGAACCGCTGAAAGCGATTTAGAAACGGCTTTGAATGTGGCTTTGCGGAACTCTCTTGCCGTATTAAAAATGGCAGAAACGCCATCATCACGCCAAGAGAATTTTTCTACACCATTATATTTGGCAATAACTTTACCTGCTCTCATTAAGGCTGCTACTGTAGATATAACAGTACCAAATGTAAAGCCAGCAGGAGGTTGTTCTAAATCTTTTTCAAGTGTTGTGCCATCAACAAATGTGTTTCTTATTTTGTATAAAATTTCTTCTGCAACCTTTAAATTTTCGCCAATAAAATTGCCCTGAGCATCAAAAAAGGCAAAATCGGTAGTAGTAAAGTATTGTTGTAATCGGGCATTATTGGCTTCTTTAATTACAGAAGCTGCCACACTATCACTTAATTGAGCACTCAATCGTTTATGATAAACATTCTGAATGATCTGTTTTTGTTGGGCTTGTAGCGTTGTTTGCCAATTGTCTTTATTTAATTGCAGTGTATTGTACAAATAAATAGCAGAAGCATTTATCAATGAATCATCTACCAAGTCCTTAATCCTATTTTGCTTTTCTCCTTTGGCAGTAGAGAAGCTAATCAGTATTTTACCTTCTTCAGAATTGGGGTTATTGTATTTTTGCTCTAAATAGGTAGTACGTTCTACTTCATCTATTAAACGGTCTAATTCTTTAAAATGACTATTGTCAGGCACTAACCACAATAGGTCTTTATCGTTTTGATGCTGCACTTTTAATGCATCAATATCTGTAGTTCTGTTGTCGGAAATATTGTAAACGCTTTTAACCTTTAATTTTAAATATTTCAGATTGGGTGCCGTTAGTTCATCATCATTATCTGTAGTAATAAAGAAATCGTACTGTAAGCCAGTATCGTTTACTTTGGCTATTGTTTTTGTAAACTGGGCTGCTTTGTATGCAGTTACTAATTGTTTCTTTTTTACAAAGCCTTGCACTGTGAAGCCGTTCATTTCATCCAATAACCTTTGTTCAATATCGGAGGTAATGCGGTAAGTTTTATTAGTATCTAACAATACTTTTGCTTCTGTAAGCAATTCAAGTGCCTTTGTAATATCATCCTGAACTTTAACCTGCTCGTCAGGGTCGCTTATAAAGGATTTAACGATGTTAGGCAAAGTTGAAGGGGTAACTTCTGCTTCTGTTAAGAAATTGATGGTTTCTAAAAGTTTTCTTCCAGAAATTGATGAACCAGCTTCTGACAAAATACGTTCTGCGTTATCGTAACGGCTTACCAAACGAACAGGTGGCTGTGGTTGCCCTTCTTTGGCAATATGCCAACCTGTAACTGTATGAAACAAATCGGTATGCTGAACTTCCTGCTTTAAA
>JAGOGG010000106.1 GCA_017996795.1 Sediminibacterium sp.
GAAGACAAAGATGGTCAGCCGGTATATTTAGCACAAAGTGAATGGTTCTTGAATACAGAAATTACCAATAACCCAGACATCACTTTCCACTTTACGAGTGAAGTGCATAAGTAATTCTTACCTTTAAAGGTATGAACAAATTACTCGGTTTTATTGATTTGCATAACGGGGAAGAAGCCAAAGACAAAGTACTAGACAATGTAGTGCGCAATACCAGCTTCAGGGGGGCCAACCTTTGGATATTGGCTTGTGCTATTGTAGTGGCTTCTGTTGGTTTGAATGTGAATTCTACCGCAGTTATCATTGGTGCTATGCTGATCTCTCCATTGATGGGACCCATTGTGGGTGCGGGTTTTGCCTTGGGTACCTATGATTTTGTTTTATTAAAAAAATCGGGTAAGAATTTATTGATTGCTACAGTAGTAAGTTTATTAGTATCTACTTTGTATTTTTTCATCAGCCCATTTAAAGATGCACAAAGTGAATTATTAGCCAGAACTGCTCCTAATATTTATGATGTATTAATTGCATTTTTTGGTGGATTGGTTGGGGTAATTGCCATCACTCGAGCAGAAAAGGGGAACCCTATTCCAGGTGTAGCAATTGCTACAGCATTGATGCCGCCTTTATGTACTGCTGGCTATGGGTTGGCAATGGGCAATTATGCTTATTTTTTGGGTGCTTTGTTTTTGTATACCATCAATTGTTTCTTCATCGGGATCGCCACTTTTGTGATTGTGAAATACCTCAAGTATCCTTTGGTGAATCACGTAAATAAAATTAAACAGAAGCAAATTAGAATTGCCATTAGCACTTTGATTGTATTGCTGCTGGTTCCGAGTGTTTACTTTGCTTATGAAATGATTCGGGAGAAAAAATTCAGGGCAAGGGTAGATGAATTTATTAAATCAGAATTTACCGACAAAGGACAAATGGTGGTTCATAAAAAAGTGGCTGTATTTCCAGCTAGTAAAATAGAGTTGGCTTTTTTGTCAAAACAGTTTAGCGATCAAGAGATTGCTGGTTTGCAGAATAAGTTGACCCAATACCAATTGCCGAAAACTCGGTTAGTTATTTTACAAGATTCCATTATTGCCAACCCTTCTAGTAGCAATGAAATTGGGTATATGCTTTCGGTTCAAAAAGAATTAGAAAAAAGGTCACTCAATCAAGAAATGGTTTTTAAAGAAATGGCGATTTTATTTCCTGAAATTCTACCTATTTCTTTAGGCAATCATGAATACTATTTGGGTACAGATAGTAGTAGACAAGTGACGGTATTATTGTATCAAAATAGATTGAATTTGGATAGTGCCAATGCTGCAAAGCTTCAGGGATGGTTGCAACAAAAATTGCAAAAAGAGTATGTTGATTTAATTCGCAAGTAAATGATAGGGTATGAAAAAATGGATGATTCTTTTTTGCAGTTACTTCCTAATTACAGGTATAGCGGTTGCTCAACCTCAAATGCGTTATACGGTTAATATGCCACAAGCCGCAAAGGGGAAGTTTCATATAACCCTTGATGCTGCTGGGTTTAACAAAGATTCCATAGTGCTAAAAATGCCCAACTGGATGCCTGGTTATTATCAGTTAATGAACTATGCCAATACCGTAGATTCTTTTGTTGCCCATAGTCCCAATGGAACTGCATTGAAAGTAAATAAAATCAATAGCAATACTTGGGTAGTGTTGAACAAAAAGAACAGTCCTTTTCGTGTGACCTATCAAATTCAAACCAAGCGAAAATTTGTTGCCAATAGTTTTATTGATAGTGCCCATGCCTATATAGTTCCAGCTAATAATTTCTTTTATGTAGCGGGCATGTTGCAAATGCCGGTGCAAGTAATCGTCAACAGTGCTGATCAACCCAGGTTTAAAAAAATTGCTACTGGATTAGAAAAAGTAAAAGGGAAAACCAATGCATTTACTGCACCCAATTTTGATATCTTATATGATTGTCCCATTTTGATAGGTGATTTAAAAGCGCTTCCTACATTTACTGTTCGTGGTGTGCCGCATCGTTTTATTGGATATAATATGGGCAGTTTTGATGATCAATTATTCATGAACACTTTACAAAAAGCCATAGAGCAAGGGGTAAATATTATTGATCATATTCCCTTTAAGGAATATACTTTTATTGGGATTGGGCCGGGTAGGGGTGGCATTGAACATTTAAACAATACCACCGTCAGTTTTAGTGGCAATGAATTAAAAACGCCAGCAGATATCAATCGTATCATGAATTTTTTGAGCCATGAATATTTTCATCATTACAATGTAAAAAGGATTAGGCCAGTTGAGTTGGGGCCTTTTGATTATGATAAGGGGAGTAAAACTACTCAGCTTTGGATCAGTGAAGGACTTTCGGTTTACTTTGAATATTTAATGGTGAAGCGGGCTAAAATTGTAGATAAAGAAACCTTCTTAAGTAATCTAGCCAACAATATTACAGCACACGAAAACAATCCTGGTAAAGCCCACCAAAGTTTATTACAAGCCAGTTACAACACATGGTCCGATGGGCCTTTCGGTACCAGTGGCCTAGATAAAAACAAAGCCATTTCTTATTATGATAAAGGTCCTGTGGTAGGTATGTTATTAGACCTTGCCATTCGCAACGCATCAAACAACCAATTCAGTTTAGATCATGTGATGCGGTTGATGTACCAAGAATACTATCAGCGATTACAAAGGGGTTTTACCGATGCAGAATTTCAAGCTGCTTGCGAGCAAATGGCCGGTCAATCTTTGGCGAACGAGTTTGAATTTATTTCTACTACCAAGCAGTTAAACTACCAAAAATACCTGGGTTATGCTGGCTTAACCCTTACCAGTACTGAAATAGAGAAAGGGGGGCAGAAAAAACTGCAATATAAAATCAGCCCATTGCCTTCATTTACTGCTGATCAATTGGCCATGTTGAATAGTTGGTTGGGGGATTAAAATCTCCGTGAAAACACGGTTGCATATCTTTTTTCGAAACCTTATTTTGGTTCTTTAATGTAGGTGTATGCGAAATAGATACTCATTGATTTCTTGTTTTCTGTTGCTATGTCTAGTTGGTAGCTTGGGGGCTTGTACCCGTATTCCATTACAAAGCATCACATTGTCTGAGCGAATTCAGGAAGAAGGAGCCAGAATGCATCAGTTAAATATTTTATTGATCCATCAACTATTTGCAGCAAAAAAAGCAAGGGTGAACGATTTTATTAAAAACGAATATACTCCCAGCATCATTAATAAAATGACCAGTGATTTGGAGGAGGAGATGGATGCAAAATTGGAGCTTCCTCAAATGATGGCTGCTGCGCTTCCTTTAATTAACGAGCGCCAGTATACCATGCAAATGGCATTGGATTCTGCAAAAACCAAAGTAATGGAACAACTCAATACCGATTTTGCTAAATACCAATTGGCCAATAACGAAATGAAACGGTTGTTAGAATCTGCGGTTAAATTAAACGAGGAAAAAAAGCAATTACTCAATCAGTCCAATTGGTTTAAGAAAAAAGGAATTGATTATGACCAATTGGCTGAATTATTAGATCGGTTTGTTTCTTCTTCTGGAAATATAGGTGGGCTGGTTGTTAATTTAAACAAAGATCTAAATAAAGTATTGAACCAATAATTGTAGTTATGAATAACCAATGGCAAAAAAAAGCGAAGCAGGCCCAAAAAGAAACGGATGCTGAATTAGCGAATCAGATCAATCAATTGACCCATATTGATGCCAAGGAATTACAAGCTTTATTAGATGAAAATTCAATGAATACAGCCGATTTTAATGCACTGATTAAGCTTATAAAAGACCAGACCAAGAGCAATAACGATAAAATCAAAGCCCTTTCAAATATTCAAAATGGATTAGAGCTCTTGGTGGGCTTGGTGGGCAAATTGATTTAGTCCATTAGCTGTTCCCCTCAAAATCCTTAATTTTGCCCTCTCATGAAGGCAAAAACACTCAAAAAAGACAAGGTTAATATCATCACACTAGGTTGTAGCAAAAATTTAGTAGACTCAGAAGTATTGAGTGGTCAATTGGCTTCCAATGATATTGATGTGGTGCATGAGAATGCCAAGCTAGATCATAATATTGTGGTTGTGAATACCTGTGGTTTCATAGACAAAGCCAAAGAGGAAAGCATTAATACCATTCTAGACCAGGTAGAATTGAAGCGCAGAGGTAAGTTAGATAAAGTATATGTGACTGGTTGTTTAAGTGAACGTTACCGCGGAGATTTAGAAGCAGAAATGCCCGAAGTAGATGCTTGGTTTGGTACTTTAGAATTGCCCTTAATTTTAAAACAATTTGAAGCTGATTATAAGGCAGAACTATTGGGTGAGCGTATGTTGAGTACTCCCAAACACTATGCATATTTGAAAATTGCGGAAGGTTGTAATAGAACCTGTTCTTTTTGTGCCATTCCTTTAATGCGTGGCAAACATATTAGCAGATCAATAGAAGACCTGGTTAGGGAAGCCGAGTCCTTGGTTCAAAAGGGGGTGAAGGAAATCATGCTGATTGCCCAAGAGTTGACCTATTATGGTTTAGACTTGTATAAAGAGCGTGCATTGCCCAAACTATTGGATGCGTTGGCCGATGTAAAAGGAATAGAGTGGATCAGATTGCATTATGCTTACCCAAGTAAGTTTCCACTCGAAATTTTAGAAGTCATGCAGCGCAGAGACAATATTTGTAAATATTTAGACATGCCTTTACAACATGCGAGTAATAGCATGCTAAAAGCCATGCGTAGAAATATTACTCGTGAAGAAATGTCTGAACTGATTCACCAAATAAAAGCTGCAGTACCTGGTATCTGTTTAAGAACCACATTGATTGCTGGTTTCCCTGGAGAAACCGAAGAAGATGTGGAAGAATTGAAAGCATTTTTGCAAGAACATCGCTTTGATCGAGTTGGAATTTTTAGTTATAGTCACGAGGAAAATACCAGTGCATACGATTTAGTAGACAATGTTCCAGCCGATGTAAAAGCAGCCCGAGCTCAGGAAATCATGGAAGTGCAACAAGAAATTTCTTACGAGAAAAACCAAGAAAAAGTAGGGAAGATTTTTAAAGTATTGATAGATAAAAAAGAAGCAGGTCGTTATTTGGGCAGAACAGAATTTGACAGTGTTGAAGTAGACAATGAAGTAGTCATTCACAGCACTAAAAAACTACCTATTGGTGAATTTGTACAGGTGAAAATTACCAAGGCCTACGATTACGACTTAGAAGGAGAAGTGGTTGCCTAAACAATGAATTGTTTGCTTACAATTTAAAACCAAAAGTAAGCATGATGCTGCCCCTGCTTCCAGTTTGCTCAGCAAAAGTATTGGGCTTATCATTCAATCGATAAGCAAATACAGCGTCCTTGTTCATGATATGCGAATAGGATAAGTCTATAAACATTCCCTTGTTTCTATATCCCAATCCTCCAGAACCAATGACCCTGCT
This sequence comes from Sediminibacterium sp., assembly GCA_017996795.1. Lineage (GTDB taxonomy): Bacteria > Bacteroidota > Bacteroidia > Chitinophagales > Chitinophagaceae > Sediminibacterium. The sequence goes on from JAGOGG010000106.1 coordinate 5,465, forward strand.
GGCTTGCAATGCCTCATCTTGGTAAGGGCTTCCATAATATGCAGCACCCAACCTAAACATAATGGTATTGAATTTTAGTTCTCCTCCAATTCTTGCATTGATATTTCCTTTGTAATTATCTATGATGGCTTCATTTAACGCAGAATAATAATTACGGAATCCTGCATCAGATGCGTTTTCTCCGGCTACTGCAAATCTTGCTCCCTTATAATGCACATATTCAATATCTGCACTAATAAACCCTTTTTGTAAACGAGTGTCGTTGATTTCTCTGAACACATAACTAAAGCTACCAATTGCCCTCCAGGGGGTGGTAATATTGTACTTGCTGGTACCCGCTCTACCACTGTTTAAATTGTCACTGCTCTCAGATCTTTGTCCTGCATATGTTTCTGTATTGGCAACAAGCGAAGAACGAATACGATCGGTCATGGTGATAAACTGCGGGCTATGAAATGCAAATCCAATTCTTACAAATGGGGTAGGCTTGTAGATGGTTCCTAATTTTACACCAATACCCGCACCCTGTGAAGAGTAGCTTTCTTTGTATTCAAAGAAACTAAACTGATTGGTTGGATCATTGGTTGCATCCCTTTCACTGTAAACCAGTTCGCGGTTGTATTTAACAATCGGAATATTGAAGCTACCTCCTACGTATAATTTGTCGGCCATATTACCTGCAAATCCAATGGCTATTTCATTGTATCCACCAGTTGTTCTTGCATTGTATGACTGGTTCACACCGGTTGAAATGGGGACCAAGCTTTGATATCCTGCTACAGCACCACCAACTCCACTTAATGTGTCTACTAAAAATGTTCTAAATGCAAGAGAGGATCCAAAAATATAATTACTTAATGCAGCATTGGTATCTGCTCTATCACGGGTTAGTTCTTCTAAATATTTTTCGGTGAAAGAACTGAAATTATTTCGACCACTAAAACTTACTTGGTTATTATAATTCGCCAATTGATTTACAGAAATAGCAACTGCAGAACTGGTCCATTTGCTGTATCCCGATTTATTTGATCCTGCTAAAACAATACCAGTGGTACCATAACCAAAACCAGATTTACTACTGGAAGAATCAGTTCCCCTATAGTTGAATTTATTATTATTTAGTAAAAATCCCGGTGACAATACCAATTCCCTAGTCTTATATAAACCAATACCAGCAGGGTTTACGTGGTTTGCAGTAATGTCTCCACCTAAAGAGCCCATCACTCCACCAACCGCCATATTTCTTGCTGTACCATTTTGGGTAAACCAAGCAAGTCTTAAAGCTTCTTCTGGAGATTGTGCTGTTGCTGATTGGGCAAAAATTGCCAGTCCGCTTATTAGTAAGCCGAAATATTTTTTCATAAAATGGGTTAATTAGTTTCTACCACCACGTCCTGTGCTGGCACTAGATCCAGTACTTTTAAAGCCACCACTCGCACCACCAGCACTGCTACTAGTAGTAGGTATGCTGCTGCTTGAGCTGTTGCCAAAAGTTCTAATTGAGCGATCATAACTACTTCCAGTTCCACCAGATGTAGTAGGGCCCGAGAATACTCTTTTAACTAAGTTGCTAAAATTATTGCTTCCTCCATTGGTACCTGGTGCATACCAATTACCATTTCTTGGATCATTGTTGTTATTATACATTCTATTGCGCAGAGCACTCAAGTTAGATCCAGAAGTATAAGTAGGTAAACTTGCTTTTGGATTTGCATAAGTAATGACTGAAAACATTGGATTTCCCCATCCAATTGGATTTCCGAATACGCCTCCATTCCATCCACCTCCATAAAAATTGTTCCATCCATAAATGCCAGGTCTGAATCCTAGACCAATACCCCATGGATTAAAATTAAATTGATAAGGATCTAAAATCCAGGGATTAAAAGTATTAAAGTGATTGAATGTATAAGGTGAGAAATCATAGCGCATATCATTCCAATAACTAAAATTGTCGATGGTGCTCCAACGATCTCTATTCCCAACTCTCAT
>JAGOGG010000107.1 GCA_017996795.1 Sediminibacterium sp.
GTTCTAGCTTAACCAGATACACTGTAAGATTAAATATTGAACACAAAAGCAATAATTTAACTGTACGTTTCAATAATCAAATTGGATATTCTATTTCTAAGTTCTCTGAAGGAGAGCAATTAGGAAACAGCTCTAGAAACCCTTTCCAAATGACATACCGTGCTAAAACATATGAGAATCCATACAGAGCGGATGGTTCTATTATTTTTGGTGCAAGCACTCCATTGGCATTGCGTCAGGTGGGTAACTTATTAGAAGGTATTCAAAACTCTAAGAGAGATTTAAATCAAGTGAAGTTAAACTCTGGTTTAACTGTTGCTTATAAAGTGTTACCTAGCTTAACACTTCAAAATACTTTTGGTATTGATGTATCAAGCGATCAAAACTCTCGTTACATTAATCCAGCTTCTTATATTGGATCTTTACAACAGTTCCAAAGTGGTTTAGCTCAAGAAGGTTACCGTTTAACTTCTCAAATCATCAATACCAGCAGCTTGGTTTACTCTAAGCGTATTGCCAATATTCATGAAGTAGAAGCAGGTGCTTACTTTGAAGTTATCCGTGGTTGGTCAAAAGCAATGGGTCTTACTTTATTTAACTTAGATCCTCGTTTAACTGAAACAGGTCAAGGTGCGGGTGCTTTACCAACAAATGGTGCAGCAACTTATCCTCAGAACTCATCTTCTGCAAAGTCTGGATTTGGTATCCGTTCTTATTTTGCTACAGCTCGTTATACTTATGACAATAAGTATTCAATCAACGCAAATATTAGACGTGATGGTACTTCTAGAATTGTTAACGTTGCAAATCGTGAAATCACTACTTGGTCAGCAGGTTTCACTTGGAATGCGTTGAAAGAGAATTTCTTATCTAACCAAAGAATCTTCACCGATTTAAAAGTTCGTGCCAGCTATGGTATCGTACCTAATATCGGTTCAATTGCAACTGGTGGATATGGTGTTCCTTTGAATGGTGTAACCAACTACCAAGGACCTCAGGTTCCAACTTTTGGAACAACTGCTTATGGTGGTTCTGCTGTAGTAGGTTTGGCTCCAAATAACCCAGGTAATCCTGATTTGAAAATCGAAAGAATTCAAAAGACCAACTTAGGTATTGACTTTGCTGTATGGCAAAACCGTGCAAGATTCACAGTAGATATCTACAAGAACAAAACCATTGATCTATTCGTAAACCAACCATTATCTGGTACAACTGGATTTGGAACATTGGCAATCAATGCTGGTATTATGACCAATCAGGGTGTTGAATTCACCGGTGCAGTTGATGTTGTGAAGAAAAAAGATTTCGGCTTCACTGTAGGTGTGAATCACTCAATTCAAAAGAATAATATTGAAGATCTAGGATTGGTAAATGAATACGTAGTAGGAACTTTCATTATCAGAAAAGGTCTTCCTTACGGTTCTCATTATACCACCAACTACTTAGGTGCAGATCCTGCAACTGGTCGTCCAATGTATGAAAGCCCAACTGGTGCAACTGTATTTAGTGAAGCACAAGCTGGTCAATTTGCTAAGTTTGGAACTTTCTTGCCAAAGCACCAAGGTGGATTTAACTTTGATGTTCGCTTCAAGGCAATCACTGTTTCTGCTTTATTCTCTTATCAGTTTGATGTAACTCGTTACGACAATACCGGTAACTGGATCACCAGAGGTACTTTAGGTTATCACCAAGCGGTAAGAGCATCAAGAGCATTAATTGATGGTCAGTGGCAGAAGCCAGGTGATGTTAAACCATTCCAGCGTTCAACCTTAGACAGAGGATTTAATTCATCTGATGTAGCTGATGCTAAATTCTTACGTTTCAGAAACTTGGTCGTTTCTTATGCAATACCAACCATTAAAACAGCAGGCGGTACTACGCTGATTAAGAGTGCTCGTTTTTATGTTCAAGGACAAAACTTAGCTATTTGGAGTCCTTGGAAAGGTGTTGATCCTGAAGACAACAACAATATTAGTTTGAACGAATATCCAAACCCTAGAACATTCGTGGTAGGTATCGATATTAACTTCTAATATTATTATGGTATTATATTCTTTATTGAATATCAAATTGAACAATATGAAAAAAAACAAATTAGTCATCTTCTCTTTTTTACTTCTGTCTCTAGGGGCTTGTAAAAAAGTGATTGATGTAAAAGAAACTGACTTCATCGGAGGAGACATTGCTTTGAAAACAGTAGCCAATACTGAACAAGGTATTGTTGGTGCCTATGCAGCTATGAACGTAGAAATGGCCATTCTATTAAATGCCACTTTCGCAGACGAAGTAAAGCCTGGTGAATTTTACAATGCAGGTACCACTCATGAGTGGCAGTATAGCTCTCAGGATGTTGGTTTACGCGATAACTTTACCGCGTTTAACTTGTATTATAGAATTATCGACAGAGTAAACCGTGTGTTAGTAGCATTGCCAAATGCTGTTGCTGCAAATGCAACTGAAGCTGCATTAAAAGAGCGTTTAAGAGGTGAAGCATTGTTCTTACGTGCTTTTTGCCATTTTGAATTGTATAGATACTACAGCAATACTTCAGTTGGTTCTGAGTTAGCAGTGGCGTACATGGAAACACCATCTCTTGCCTCTACAGCAAGAATCACGCTTACTCCTTTCGTTGCAAAGTTGAAAGCTGATATGGCTGCGGCTAAGCCTTTATTGCCAACCGCTTTAACTGATTTGTATCGTGCAACAAGACCTGCCGTTTCTGCTTTACAAGCAAGAGTAGCATTGTACTTGAAAGAATATGCAGATGCGGTTACTTTCAGTTCTGAGTATATTACTGCGCTTCCATTAGCAACAAGAGCTAATTTCCCTGCTATTTGGACTGATGCAAATAATAGTGAACTTGCTTTCAAATTAAGCCGTACTCCTTCTTTGGGTGGTAGAATTGGTTCTTTATGGCAAGGAACTTCTGCTAATTCAGGTGCTATTTCTCAAACTGCTTGGGTTCCATCTACTAAACTAATGAGTGCTTACGATCAAGCGAACGATGTTCGTTTTGGTGTATACTTCAGAACAGAGCCTTTGTTGGCTGCTGCTGGACGCCCTGCTCAATTAGTGGCTAAATACCGCGGAACTACTTACGGAACTCCTGGTGAACACGTAGCTGATGCGAAAGTTTTCAGAACTGGTGAAATGTATTTAATTCGCGCTGAAGCGCATGCTGAAACTGGCAATTTGGTTAGTGCAGCTGCTGATTTGAATACTTTACGTGCAGCTAGAATTAATGGCTATACCAATGTTACTTTAGCAACTAAAGATGCAGCAATTACTGCTATTTTAGAAGAGCGTTTCAAAGAATTGCCTTATGAAGGTCATCGTTTTTGGGATCTAAAGAGAAGAAACTTACCTGTTTCTCGTTTGTTGGCTGATGCTCCAAATGCAAATGCACAAACTTTGGCTGCTGGTAGTTTCCGTTTCTTATTACCAATTCCAAATCCTGAAATCAATGCTAATCCATTGATTCAGCAAAATCCAGGTTACAGTCAATAATCTATTATCGATAGTAAACAAATAGGCCCCGGTATTTATCGGGGCCTATTTGTTTATGAGTGCTAGTCAATAAAAGTTAATCAGGTGACAATTTGATCCTTAGAAATAATAGCCCTAATTAATTATAATCTTTTTGAGCCACTTGATTATCAAATCTTATTTTAATAGTTCCTCCAAGGTTTTAAATAACTGATTTCCTCTTAAATCTGATGCAATGATTTTGCCTTCAGGGCTAATTAATACGTTAAATGGAATGGCATTGAATTGATAAATATTGGGCATTTCACTTTCCCATTGTTTTAAATCACTTACATGCTTCCAATTTAATTTATCCATTTTAATGGCGTCTAACCAAGCTTGTTGGTCGTTGTCTAATGAAACACCTAGAATAGTAAAGTTTTTGTTTTTAAATTGATTGTAAGCAGCAACAATATTGGGATTTTCTTTTCTGCAAGGTCCACACCAGCTGGCCCAAAAATCTACTAATACATATTTGCCTTTTAAGCTGCTTAATGAAAAAAGCTTTCCATCTAAATCGGGTAAGTTGATTTCAGGGGCATCTTTTCCTAATAATGTATAAGCGGGTGGTGCAGCAGGTTGTTGTTTAGCAGAAGCATTAATTAACTCCTTTATTTTATTTAAGCCAGTATGTTCTTTGTATTTTTCGGCTGATTCATTTACCAGTGCTTTTAACTCGTCTGGTGTCATGGTTCTTGAAGCCATACCCAATGCGTAATACCTTGCTGCGGGGCTTTCACTTTCTTTGATAAAGTTGCGAACCATGGTATTCATTTCTTTTACTTTCGCATCTCTGTTTCCCTGAATCACTTTTAATAAGCTATCCGATTTAGGCTGTGCTTGTAAAGAATCAATTTCCATGAATACTGCGTACAAGGCAGAATCCTTTTTTCTATAGTCTTCAAATAGCGTGTGCATTGTTTTTGAGGCAGGTGAGTTTTTAACTTCGTAAACTCTGTATCGGGTAACGTCTAAATCAATTTCAATTTCATCGTTATCGTTTACAATTAATACATCTGGCCCATTTTCTAAAACCAATCTGTACAATCCTTCCTCTTTTGCAATTCCTTTTAAACTAAATTTTCCATCTGCTTTCAAGCTAATTGAATCTAGAATAATGGGTTGCTCTCCTCCATAGGGTAATTCTTGCAAGTATACTTTTGGCGCAATGGCATTTTTAATTTTTCCCTTAACGGTAAATGCTCCGTACTTTTTTTTCTGATCACAAGCACTAAATAGTAGTGTTGCGCCTAGTAGTAAAAAACTATATTTTTTCATAGGTGTCTTTTAAGCGTTTAATTTTTGTTCTAGTAATTCGGTAACTATTTTTGGATCTGCTTTGCCCTTACTTCTTTTCTTTACTTCTCCTACAAATAAACCTATTAATCCTTTCTTACCTTTTTGGTATTCTTTTACTTTATCTGGCATTGCTTCAATGGCGGCGTTTATCCATCCCTCTAATTCATTGCTATCACTCACTTGCAATAAGTTTAATGATTCAGCCAATTCTAGTGGTGATGCTGTATTATGTAATATTGCTGGGAGTAATTTAGACGCGGCTGTAGAAAAACCAATCTTTCCTGTTTCAATTAATTCAATTAAACCAGCTAGTTGTTGAGCAGTTATTCCAAGCGCTTGAATACTTTGTTGAGACTCATTCATCAATTGTTTGATGGGCCCCAATATCCAATTCGCCACCATCTTATAATGAGAACTATATTGTTTGGTTTGCTCAAAAAAATCAGCAATGGATTTTTCTTCGCAGAGTTGGCTTGCGTCGTATGCACTCAACTGATACTTGGTTTGGTAGTTCTGTATTAATTGATGGGGTAGGGTGGGTAATTGATTTTTTATTGAATCAATATATGCTGCTGTTAGTTGTATTGCAGGCAAATCGGGATCAGGGAAATAGCGATAGTCATTTGCTTCTTCTTTGTCTCTGATGGCAAATGTGGTATCATTATCTGCGTTAAAGCTTCTTGTTTGTTGTTGAATGCGGTTTCCTTTTTCTAATTCATCAATGATCCGGTTAATTTCAAATTCAATGGCTTTTTTTACATTTCGAATAGAGTTCAAATTCTTGACTTCTACCTTGGTGCCCAATTGCGAATCCCCTCTAAGTCTAACAGAAATATTGGCATCACATCTTAAGCTTCCTTCTTCCATATTGCCATCACAAACCCCAATCCAACGAACCAGTTTTCTTATTTCGGTTACATATTGCCAAGCTTCTTCCGCAGAAAACAAATCGGGCTCAGTAACAATTTCAATCAAAGGCGTACCTGCTCTATTTAAATCAATACAAGTATTTTCAGGATCAAGATCATGTATGCTTTTCCCCGCATCTTCTTCCAAGTGAATTCTATTTAATTGAACAGCTCTTTCACCTTCATTGGTTTTAATAGTGAGAAAACCACCAATACATATTGGATGCGTATGTTGTGAAATTTGGTAACCTTTTGGAAGATCTGGGTAGAAATAGTTTTTCCTTGCAAAAAAAGATTGCTCAGCAATGGTACAATTACAAGACAATCCCATTTTGACGGCATATTCAATAGCAGTCTGATTCACCTTGGGCAAACTACCCGGATGAGCCAAAGCAATTGGGCTGACTTGTGTGTTTGGCGCATTACCAAATGCAATACTATCACTACTGAATAGTTTACTATTCGTTGATAGTTGTGCATGTACTTCAAGACCAATAACGGCCTGGTATTTTTGGGATAAGTCCATTATACAAGCCTGCTTATTTGTAGAATTAGTTCAGACAAATTAGAGGCATCTTGTCCACCTGCAGTAGCCAATGTTTTTTGTCCGCCCCCTCCGCCTTTTATCAATGGGGTTGCATATTCTTTAATCAATTTAGGTGCATCCAATCCTTTTTCTATAACCATGCTATCACTCAGCATAATACATACTGCCGCTTTACCCGCAATATTGGCACAAAGCACTACTAAATAGTGATTGCTCAATCCTGTTTTTAAATCGAAGCAGAGTTTCTTTAATTGGTCTGCACTATTCACTTCAACTATTTCACCAATAAATTGTCCCTTATCACTACCAATCAAAATTGGTTTTGTTTTTTGTAGCAAAATATCACGGATGGATTGGAGCTGTTTTGCTTCAAGGCTCTCTAGTCTTTTCTCGGTCTCTTGTTTTTCTTGCATTAATTTCTCCACCGCTTTGATAGGGTCTTGTGTTTTTAATAAACCAGCAACCGTTCTTAATTCAGTGTATTGCTTGTTCAAAAAATGGAATGCATTGCTACCTGTTAAGGCTTCAATTCTTCTTACTCCAGCTGCAACTGCAGATTCTGCAGTAATTTTTAGTAAGCCAATCATGCCAGTATGCATTACATGGGTACCCCCACATAATTCTACAGAGTAGTTAGGATCTGCTACAACTACTCTAACTGTATTTCCGTATTTCTCTCCAAACAATGCCATCGCCCCTAGTTTAAGTGCTTCTTCTTTTGGCATTTCGGTAATAACTACGGGTATATTTTGTCTTATTTTTTCGTTTACAATATTTTCTACTTCGGTAATTTCTTCCTCGGTTAAACGAGCAAAATGCGAGAAGTCGAATCGAAGGCTCTCTTCATTTACCAAAGATCCTTTTTGTGCAACATGGGTTCCCAATACTTTTCTTAATGCCGCATGAAGTAAGTGCGTTGCTGTATGGTTGTAACAGGTAAACAATCTTCTTTCAGCGTCTACTAATGCTGTAAATGGTTTTGCCGTATCGGTAGGCAATTGATTTACAAAATGAACAATCAAGTCATTCTCTTTTTTGGTATCGGTAACAGTAATTTTTTCGTTACCAAAATCTAACCAACCTGAATCACCCACTTGACCTCCACTTTCTGCATAAAACGGAGTGGTATTAAAT
>JAGOGG010000108.1 GCA_017996795.1 Sediminibacterium sp.
GGTTTATCTTTTTTATATTCATAGATAAAACAATAATATGAAGCAGAAAATATTTACAGTTGCCACTGTGTTATTTGCATTGATGTTTATAAATGGAGGTTTAAATAAGTTTTTCAACTATATACCTGTACCACCAGATATGCCCGCTGAGTTGGTTAAAGATAATGCTGCCTTCATGGAGATAGTTTGGTTAATGCCTTTAATAGCGGTTGTTGAGTTAGTAGGTGGCGTTTTATTATTAGTGCCCAAGTTTAGGGCTTTAGGTGCAATTATTCTGTTTCCTATAATGGTAGGTATATTATTATTGCATGCAACAGTTGCTGTTAGTGGATTGCCACTTGCAATTATTTTAGCTGGAATTTTGGTATGGATATTATGGGAGAATAGAACAAAATATTTTCCGATGTTGAACTGAATATCAACTATTAATTCATTTATTATTACTTAATGAATCCTTTTGGCATAAAATTAGCTATTTAGATGAAGCTTAGTTAGCTAGGTCATTCATTTTGTCATTCTAAATAGCTGCTTTATGATTTCAGTGATTATTCCAACTCTAAATGAAGAAGAAAATATTGCTAGTGTAATTCATTTTGCTAAAGCACAGCCATATGTTACTGAAGTAATTGTAGTTGATGATAAGTCGCAAGATAAAACAGTTGCAATTGCTCATTCAAATCAAGCTAAAGTAGTTACTAGTACCAAGCTTGGTAAAGGTGCTTCTATGAAAGATGGAGTGCTTTGTGCTAAGAATAATATTGTTGTTTTTTTAGATGGAGATATTGATCCTTATCCGCACTTTACAATTAAATTATTAACTGATCCTATTTTGCAAGACGAAGTTGACTTTGTAAAGTCTTCTTTTAGTAGAAATGCTGGTAGGGTAACAGAACTGGCTGCCAAACCATTATTGAGTATTTTCTTTCCCGATTTATTGAGGTTTAGTCAACCATTAAGTGGTATGATAGCTGGAAGAAAAGCCTTGTTTGAAAAATTGGATTTTAGAGATGATTATGGAGTTGATATTGGTATTTTGATAGACATGCATTTGATGAATGTAAAGATGAAGGAAGTTGAGATAGGATATATTGAAAATAAGAGTAAGCCATGGCAAGCATTAGGAAGGATGAGTAAAGAAGTTGCTCAAACAATAATTATGAAAGCTGCTGCGTCTAAGAATCCTAATTATAATTTTGAAGAACTGGGTGTTTTAAATGAGATACGTTCCCAAATGGAATTAGCATTAAATAGCCAGTTAGAATCATTGGATAAATTGGTTGTGTTCGATATGGATAATACGCTATTGCAAGGGCGATTCATAGACGCCTGCTCAGTAAAATTCAATTTTAAACATGCATTAATGAATCTCCGATCAAGCGAATCGGATGTTATTATCCTAACAAAACAGATTGCTACGTTATTAAAGGGTAAAACTTTTAATGAATTAATAGAAGTGGTTGATTCAATTTCAATTATAGAAGGAGCAAAAGAAGTGGTAAAAGAGCTGAAAAGTAGAGGCTATATTGTTGGCATAATTTCAGACAGCTATGATTGCATAACTAATCATATTAAGCATAAACTGGGGATGGATTTTTCATTATCAAATGAATTAGAGTTTTCAAAAAGTATTTGTACTGGGGAGGTTAAAATTCCATCATTCTTATTTAGTAATACCAAAAGTTTGTGTAAACATTCTCTCTGTAAAACAAATGCAGTAATGAGTTTACTAGAAAAATACAATATTCAAAAAGAAAATACCATCGCAATAGGTGATAGTATGAATGATCTTTGTATGATTAAGGAAGCTGGCTTAGGTATTGCGTTTTGCTCTAAGGATGAACTATTGAATCATCATGCCGATGTTATTATTTCAGAAAGCAGTTTTAATGAATTATTGACTTTAACCAAATAGCTAGAAGTTAGTAAAAATTAAAAGCAATGGGTACTTTCTATCCTTTTTCATGATAATCTTTTGTATCTTAAGGTATAACTCATTATGCCTTGGAAAATCTATTCACCATATTGCCAGATTTAGTAGGAACATTTGCTTTTGCAATTAGTGGAATAAAGTTAGCATCGGGAAAGCAGGTTGACTGGTTGGGTGCATATATTATTGGTTTGGCTACTGCAATAGGAGGGGGAACAATTCGCGATTTGTTCTTAGGGGTGACTCCATTTTGGATGTTAGATAGCCGTTATTTTATAACAACGGGCGTTGCTTTATTAGCTACACTTTTATTCAAGGAAAAATTATTTAGATGGAAGAATACGCTTTTTTTATTTGATACAATTGGATTGGGACTGGTTACTATTGTAGGGATTACAAAAAGTTTAGATGCCAATTTCCCCTTTTGGGTTTGCATTGTTATGGGGGCAATAACTGGATCTGTAGGAGGTGTTATACGAGATATTCTATTGAATGAAGTGCCACTGCTTTTGCAAAAAGATATCTATGCTTTGGCGTGTATTGCAGGTGGAGTTGTATATTTTGTTTGTTATTATGTTAATTTATCTACAGGATTTACAGAATTGATTGCTGCAGCGGTGGTGATGATTGTTAGAATATTAGCAATTCAATTCCATATTCATTTACCAGTTTTAAAATCAATACAATCCCAATCAAAAAATAAAATTAGTTAAGCGCTTGCAAAATATCCGCTAAAATATCTTCCTTATTTTCTAATCCAACACTAATTCTAATAAGGCCTGGCGTGATTTTTACTGCTTGTCTTTCGGCTTCTGATAATTTAGCATGTGTTGTACTTGCAGGATGAGATGCAATGCTTCTTGTATCGCCTAAGTTGGCAGTGAGTGAAAGCATTTGGAGTTGGTCTAAAAATTTTCTTCCTGCTTCAATCCCTCCCTTTAATTCAAAACAAACAATTCCACCCCCATTTTGCATTTGCTTAATTGCAATTGCATAGTGTGGGTGTGATGCTAAAAATGGGTATTTCAAAGAAGCAATACTTGGATGATTTTCCAATGATTGAGCAATGAACAATGCATTGGAAGCGTGTCTTTCCATCCTTACGTCTAAGGTTTCTATACTCTTACTTAAAACCCATGCATTAAAAGGGGAAAGAGCAGGTCCGGTACTGCGGCAAAACAAATAAATTTCTTTGATTAAGTCTTTGCGACCAACAACTGCACCGCCAAGTACCCGTCCTTGACCATCTAGCCATTTCGTGGCAGAATGCACTACTAAATCTGCCCCAAATTCAATGGGTTGTTGATTTACCGGAGTTGCAAAACAATTGTCTACATTTAAAATAATATGGTGTTTTTTTGCCAACTTTCCAATCATAGCTAAATCCAACACTTCAAGCCCGGGATTGGTAGGTGTTTCCAGATAAATCATTTTCGTATTGGGCGTAATGGCAGCTTCCCATTCTTCTTCTGTGGCATTGGCTCCTATATAGCCATATTCAATACCATATTTGGGTAAATATTTTGCAATAACAGTATGTGTACTTCCAAAAATTGAATTGCAAGACAATAGCCGGTCACCTTGTTTTAGTAAAGCCATAAATGAACCAAATACTGCACTCATACCAGAAGCAGTGGCATATCCAGCTTCTGCGCCCTCTAAAGCAACCAATTTGTCTACAAATTCTTGTACACTCGGATTACTAAAACGAGAATAAATATTATCGTCTGACTCATCAGCAAAAGCCGCACGCATTTCTTCTGCATTATCAAAACAAAAACTACTGGTTAAGAAAATGGGAGTAGAGTGTTCCATTTCTTGGGTTCGTTCTGTTTGAATGCGGATGGCTTGTGTTTGCTTTTTCATGGTCGTCTTGCTGCTTTTAAAATTTTCACAAAGGTACGCTTCACATGTCTTTATTTTGTAGTAGAATTTTGAATAATGGCTTTACAGAAATATACCTGCGAATCTCCCTTTTTATTGGAATGTGGTGAAACACTTCAAAGTTTAGAAATTGCTTACCATACATATGGAAAGATGAATGCATCTGGTACCAATATTATTTGGGTTTGCCATGCTTTAACAGCAAATGCGGATGTTGCAGACTGGTGGAAGGGATTGGTAGGAGAGGGCTATTTAATTAATCCTGATGAATATTTTATTGTTTGTGCCAATATGATTGGTTCTTGTTATGGATCTACTGGGCCGTTGAGTATCAATATAGCTAGCCATCAACCCTATTATTCTAATTTCCCTCTGGTTACCATACGTGATATGGTAGCAGCATATATATTATTGCGAAAACATTTGGGTATTGAAACTATACAATTGTTAATGGGTGGCAGTATGGGTGGATACCAAGTATTAGAATGGGCGGTGATGGAACCATCGGTTATTCAGCAATTGTTTTTAATTGCCACATCACCCTCTGAGTCGGCATGGGGGGTTGCTGTTCATACCGCACAAAGATTGGCTATTGAAGCAGATACAACTTGGCGTCATCATGTGGCGGAAGCAGGTGCTGCTGGATTAAAAGCGGCTCGTGCCATCGGCATGCTCACTTATCGCAACTACGCTACTTTTCAAGCCAAACAGACAGATCCCGACCCAGAAAAAATTGATGACTTTAAAGCATCTTCCTATATCAATTATCAGGGACAAAAACTAGTGAATCGTTTTAATGCCTATAGCTATTGGCTGCTCACTAAAGCAATGGATAGTCATCACTTAGCAAGAGGACGGGGTGGAAATTTAATTGCCGTTTTGCAAAGCATACAGCAGCCCACTTTAATTATTGGGATTAGCTCAGATATACTTTGCCCCCTTGATGAGCAACAATTTATGGCCACTTACATGCCCAATGCAGTATTAGAAATTATTCACTCTACTTATGGGCATGATGGTTTTATTATTGAAACGCAACAAATAACCAATTTATTAAAACCCTTTATTCATCAAGGTTAAAGCGGGTTGTATTTTTTTACTGCTTGTTGGTATACCGTTGCTTTATTTAAAGTCATGGTTTTAGTTTGTTGCTTCACATACATGTCCATCTGGTCTGTATAGTGTGGGGAGTTCTTTCTGGCAGAAGCACCATATACATTCAAACTTTCAATAATTGGTCCGTCTTTGGTAAAGCGTACCAATTCAATATAAGCGTCTCCTTGATTGCCTTTATACATCCCATCCTTATAAGGGATGGAATACATGGGAGCCAATACATCAGGTAAACCTGGAAGCGGCAACACCATATTACCACGTACTAGTTTTTGAATATCTCCCAGTTGTAAATTGGTTCTATTAAAACTAGTTAGCATTTTATTTTTTGCTGCTCGTAGTATTTCCACCGCCTGATTTTCGGTAATTGTTTTTTGTTTTAAGTATAGCGCTCTATTATCGTAAACGGTATGTGTAACCATAAAAATCGTTCCTGCACCTACACTCTCTGCATTGCCAATTTTATCCCAAGTTTTTAAATTTGAAATTAAGTCTGCAATATCGGTGTACTTAGTTTCATCTAGCAAGAACAACGTATCGATAGTATAAGGAAAGTAAAAGTTGGATGGGAACTGTCTACTGAATTTGATTCGCTTAAAGTCTTCGTAATTCACTTTGTTCAAGGGTTTGAGCATTTCTTCAAAACGCTTGCTTCGATTGTTTTCTAGGGTCTCATATCCCATTGTGATATCTGTTACACGAGGATTTTCAGATCCTTCCGTAGAATGAAAAGGAGAGTGGTTGGTATTGTACACAAAACCAGATTTTGGTTGTAGAACCTGAGGTAATGCATCAATAGGGTGCAATTGATTCCATAGCGTTGCACTCGTATTTCCTGGTAATGTAATTTTCCAGTTATAATTTTTATCTCTTACTGGAATTCTTCCATTACTTATATAATAAATGGTATCATATTTATCTGCATATACAATATTATAACCAGGAATGGCTTTCATATTTACTGCTGCTTTAAACTCTGTAAAGTTCTTGGCTTTGTTAAAACGATACCATTGTTCTAGTCCTCTTATATCCATTTGGGCAGGCATTCTGATAGAGAAAGTGCCTCTATCTGTTATTATGGTTGGACCGTACTTGCTCCAATACGCTTTTTTCTTTATGTTGATTTTTAAACCAGCTATTTTCACTTTTAAAGGGGCTACTTTTTCTTCTAAAGTTTCCCATTTACCATCAAATTTATATTGGGTCTTTTTATCCTGATTGATTTCTAATTGATACACATCTAACTTGTCCGGATCATTAACGGTATGCGCCCAGCCCAAGTGTTCGTTCACTCCATGCAAAATACTGGGAGCGCCTGGAAAGTTGGCGCCTAATATATTCCATCCTTCCTCGCTTGATAAATGCGCTTCATAAAATGCAACTGGTCCTTCCAGCGGCTGATGGGCATTAATGGCTAGGTATACTTTACCGTCGGTTGTTTTATTGCTATTAAAAGCAAAAGCATTGCTGCCCTGTGTTTTATAGTTTTCTAATAAGGGAACAGTGCCACCAAAAATAGCAGCCAATGCTTTATCCGCTCCTGAAAGAACACATAGTTGTAAAACAGAATACTGGACCATGTCTTTAGGGGTAACAGGGAATATTTTTTTTAACAATACTTCTTTAGGGTGTTTGGCCGCATATGCATTTAATCCAGCACTGTAGCCTTCCAACAATTTCTTGAAATCTGGCGCTAAATCAGTTTCATAGCGCTCCTCTACCAATTCAGGAATCCGAAGTAAATGGACAATATAATCGATGGATGCTCCTTTTTTACCTTGGTATTGAGCAAGCATTGCTTTGCCGGCCATTAAAGATTGTTGAATGGTTTCAAAATCATCTTCTGCATGTGCCCAAGCCAAACCATAAGCAACTTCGGGGTCTGTTTTTCCGAATATATGGGGAACGCCATATTTGTCTCGAATGATGTCAATTTTGGAAGGATTAATTTGGGCCTGACTTTGTAAACTGATGGCTAAACAAACTACAAGGATGTTTTTTGGAAGCATATATCGTTTTGTGTTTTAACAAATCTAAGGGTATAAGGTTGATTGAACTAAAATGCATTCAGCATGTTATCTTTGTAAAAATTACTAGCCATGGGAATCTGGAACCAAATTCAACAGTACTTATTTATTAAAAAAGCTGATCCTAATGCGCCTAAATCTACTTGGATGAAATACATGCATGGCATGAATAGGGTTTCCTTGGTAATGTTTTTGTTAGCAGTAATTTTTATTATAGTTAAGCAGGTTCTAATACCTATGTTTCGATAACTTATTTTTTTAGAAAATTCATTATTAGCGAAGTTGCATTTTGCGATGCATGCCCTCCAGCTGATAGTAGCTGGTAAAGTTTTGAATATTCCATCTTAAGATTTTCTTGCTGATTGGTATTGTTCAAAAGCATGTTAAGTTCTTTAACTAAGTTGTTGGTATTTAACTCGTCTTGAATCAACTCTTTCACAATTTCTTTGTCCATGAT